>JAUUYK010000148.1 GCA_030588285.1 Kiritimatiellales bacterium | reverse complement strand
TTTTTTACTCTGGCAGCTTTCCTATTCTGAATTTTACATTACCGACACCTACTGGCCCGACTTCCGCGAAGAGCAGTTTTTTCAAGCACTGGAAGCATACAACAAACGCGACCGACGCTATGGTCGCGTAGAGAAGAAGTAGAAGGATCAATCTATGGATAAAAAACGGATTATCATCGCACTGAGCATCGGCACAGTTCTCATTTCATTATTTACCACGATTCCATGCCATTCCTCGATCGGGCTGATTGGCCTACTGCTCTTTGGCGGACTCGGTACGTGGGAATTCTACGGCCTACTGGAAGCCGAAGGAATGCCCGCCTCCAAAAAATGGGGTACCACCAGCGGACTTCTTTTCGTGCTCGCCACTTGGTTCCACATGACCGGCTCGATCTCCAACAATCTACTGTGGAGTATTCTTCTTTTGGTTATTGCCTCCAACTTTTTCCGCATCCTTGCCTATAAAGATCTGCGCAAAGGACTTGAAAGCTGTATGGGCACGCTTTTAGGGATCATCTATGTTCCATTGCTCTGGAGCTTCATGATTCGCCTATTTCAGATGGGCGATCTTTCCAAGCCTGGTTGGGCGGCCTTCTATGTTGTGCTCTGCATGAAAATGGCCGATTCCGGTGGCTACTTTTTCGGCACCCGTTTCGGGAAGCACAAACTGGCCCCGACTATTTCGCCCAAGAAAAGTTGGGAAGGTTTAGCCGGCGGCATCATTTTCTGTCTGATTGTAAACATGCTCTGGCTCATTTTTTCCAAAGGCCATATCAACAGCGAAATCTCCTTCTCGTTTGGCCATGCGCTGATTCTCAGTATTCTCTTTCCCGTTATAGGAACCCTCGGCGATCTCGTTGAATCCATGTTTAAACGCGCCGTCAATGTGAAAGATTCTAATACCATGATCTACGGCCTCGGCGGAATTTTAGATATGATCGATAGCATTCTCTTTGCCGCCCCCATGCTTTACATCTATATCGAACTCTTTTTGAAATAAATAACCCCCCTAGGTAAACCATGTTCGAAGTCATATATATTATATTCATGATGATCTTCCTTTTCGGAATCACCATTTTTGTCCACGAATGGGGCCACTTCATTGTCGCCAAAAAGTGCGGGCTCGTCGTTGAAACCTTCTCCATCGGAATGGGCCCTGCGCTCTGGAGCAAAAAGATCGATGGCATTGTCTACAAAATTGGAGCCTTCCCCATCGGGGGCTATGTCTCCCTTCCCCAGCTCGACCCCGCCGGAATGGAACGAATGCAGGGCGAAAACGGCGACGGCGAGCGCACCGCCATGCCCGACATCTCCCCGTGGAAAAAAATTGCCGTGGCCGTGGCGGGTCCCTTTTGTAATATTGTCTTCGCGCTCCTGATCGGGATCATCGTGGCTCTTGCGCCACAAACCATTTCCGACGAAGATGGCGTCTTTATTGCCGAAGTTTCAACCGAGAGCGCAGCCTATACCTCCGGCATACGCAACGGCGACGAAATCACCGCCGTTAATGGAAACCCCGTGAAAAGCTGGTACGAAACCCGCGTGGAAATACTTTTGGCGGGCGGAAAAGAAAAACCCATTGCGCTGACCGTAAATAACGACCGCGATGGCGAGCGCGTTTTAGTGGTTGCTGTCAACCCCCCCGATAGCGCCGAGCACCTAATCGAAGGGGTCTCCCAGGCCATGCCCTGCCAAGTTCAGCAAGTGATCCCTGATAGCCCGGCCGAAGCCGCCGGACTGATCGAAAATGATATCATCATCAAAATTAATGGAACCATCGTTCAAGGTGTCACCCACTTCATCGAAACGATTCAGAAAAACGGCGACCAAAAAATCCCTCTGCTGATTAAACGTGAAGGGGAATACCAAACCCTTCACGTTTCTCCGAACTACGATAAAGAAAACGATCGGGTCATGATCGGTATCTTTTTTGGAGGAACCCTTTCCATGCCCTGGTCACTCTCAGGCAACCCTATTGAACAGATTAAAAGCGATGCCTCGTCCATCTTCCGCCTACTCAAAGCACTCACGACCCCCGGCGAATCCAAACAAGCCGCCGGAGGACTCGGCGGCCCCATCGCCATCTTCACCATGATCTGGATTGCACTCAAAATGGGCATCATTAATGCCCTCGGCCTAATCCGCTTCATCAACATTAACCTCGCCATACTCAACCTGCTTCCGTTGCCCGTGCTTGATGGCGGACACGTCTGCTTCGCGCTATGGGAAGGCATCACGAAGCGCAAGGTGCATCCAAAGGTCGTTGCCTCACTGATCAATACCTTCGCCATTCTGCTGATCTCCGCCATGCTAATTCTCTCCTTGCGCGATGTCGAACGGAACTGGAACATCAGCCGCTTTTTCAAAAAAGCAGAAGTAACAGAACCGATAACGGTTCCAGTTACCGAACCGCAGTCTATTGAATAGTACATCCTGAACCGCAGGCAGGAAAAGTCTTCGACATTCGCTCCTATGAAGCGTAATCACAAAAACCCATCGGTATTCGGTGCGAAAAATCTGGGGCAATTTGTCCTCAGCCTATTCGTTGTTTTTATTGCCTACCGGATTTTAACGCCACCCAGCAACGAAACCGCTCGGATAAAATCCCCCGACGGAAGCAAAACCGCGCGGTTGCGCACGTTTTATTATTACGATAACCAGCCGTCGTATAAGATCTATTATCGCGATACGGGGAAATATGCCTGGCTCAGCCTGCTCTATCTCCCCGCCTACACCAACGCCCCCGCCGAGGCCGAGGCCGATATCGCGTGGAGCACCGATTCCGGGCAACTGGATTTCCTCATTAACGGATCGTCGATTTGGCACCACGCCTTCGAATAAAAAATACGCCGGCGTGAGCAATTACGCTCCCGCGCCAAGGCGATACCAAATCATTCGAGGAAATAGTTAAAGCCGCGCGCATCCTTGCTTTCGATCACTTCCATGGCGTCTTCAGGGCTGATCGCAGCAAAGAGCCGGTTCCGGACATTTTCGTCGGAGACCATCAAAGAAAGCGAACTCAGCACCTTTAAATGCATCTCTTTTTTATCTTCTGGGGTAACAATGAGCATGATGAGTTTCACAGGCTTCCCATCAGGTGCATCAAAATCAATGCCCTTATTACAGATGGCCATAACTCCTTGAATTTCCGGCCCTTTTTTAATGCGTCCATGGGGCATGGCAATGCCTTTTCCCATGGCGGTAGACAGTTCATTTTCGCGTTTAACCACCGAATCATAGAGGTCTTTATGGCTCATATGTTCAACCCGATGAGTTCGCCTTAAAAAGGAAATCAGTTGATGAATAGCATCCCATTTATCCTTGGCATCAAGATTGACCACAATAAACTCCTCGGCCAAAAATTCCACCAGTCGCTCACGGTCGCGGTTGACCTCTCCCGAGCGCGACAAGGCCGCTTTGGTACAGAATGGGCCGATAATTTCGGCAACGGTTACTCCGGCCAGAATAATAGCGCTGACGGCCTGTTTAATCTCCTCCGAAATATAGGCATCGTTGCCCAGCAACACAACCAACCCAATGGCAATGCCGGACTGCGGAAAAAGCGCATACGACATGCTAATCCAAATTCGGCTCGAGCATTTTCCGGCCAGACCGCCCAGCACCGCCCCCAAACTTTTCCCCAAGGCCCGGGCCACAATATAAATCAGGGCCAATCCCCCAACCGCCAGCATCGCATCGAGATGAAGCGAAACACCAGCCAACGTGAAAAAGCAGACATAAAGAATCGGCTCCAACGGAACCAAAGTCGTCAGTTGTTTTTCGGCCACTTCAGAGCTATTGCCCAGATAAA
>JAUUYK010000143.1 GCA_030588285.1 Kiritimatiellales bacterium | reverse complement strand
CCTCACAACCTAGGGGCCTGCCTGCGCTCGGCAAATGGAGCGGGAGTCGATGCCGTGATTATTCCGCGCGACCGAGCCGCTCCAGTGACGGAGACGGCCGTAGCCATCAGTTGTGGCGGAGCAAGCCACACCCCGATTTTTCGGGTCACTAATCTTGCACGCGTTATTGATGAACTTAAAAACCGCGATATCTGGATTGCTGGAACGTCGGATCACAAGGGCACAAAAAATATTTATAAAACGGACCTCACCGGCCCTTTGGCACTGATTATGGGCTCGGAAGCAAAGGGAATGCGCCGATTAACACAAGACAAGTGCGACTTCCTGCTCTCCATTCCTATGGCTGGATTTGTGGAGTGCCTGAATGTCTCCGTTGCCGCCGGCGTTTCTCTTTTCGAGATTGTCCGACAACGAAATGAAAAAAATACTGTAGTCGAGCAATAATGGCTCGACGCAGACTTTTGTGGTGAGTAGGAGCTAGACAGAAGGGGTTAATACTTTCACTCGCCCGGCCAGGTCAAAACAAGGTGCTCCAGAGCGCTATTAGGCAGAAACAAAAAAAAACGTCCCGAAACCGGGACGTTTTTTTTATATTCCACAATTTGGAATACTAGCCGAGGCGCTCGCCAAGCTTGGCAAGCTGTTCGGTCATTTTGGCAGGAAGCTTATCGCCGAATTTCGCCAAGTATACTTTGGCGTCTTCGAGAGTCGCTTTGAAGAGGTCGGTATCAACCTTCATCAGTTCCGCCCAATCTTCAGCTGGAATATCCAGACCGTCGAGGGTCAAATCACCATCGATAGGCATTAGACCAATCGGGGTTTCACGAGCGTCAACCTTGCCTTCAACACGATCGCACATCCATTTCAGAACGCGGGAGTTTTCGCCGAAGCCAGGCCACAGCCATTTGCCTTCTTCTGTTTTACGGAACCAGTTCACGTAGAAACAACGAGGAGCTTTATCGCCCAGCGTTTCACCCATATCAAACCAATGCTGCATGTAATCGCCAGCGTGGTATCCAATGAACGGAGTCATTGCGAAGGGGTCAAAACGAAGGCTTACGTTACCGAGGTCAAGTGCCGCAGCAGTCGGCTCGGAAGAGGCCGTTGCACCCATATATACGCCCTTTTCGAAGTCGAATGCTTCGTGTACTAGTGGCATTGTGTTGGTGCGTTTTCCACCGAATACAAAAATATCGATTGGAACACCGGCCGGATCTTCCCAATCAGGACAGAGTACCGGACAGAGAGACGCACGAGCGGTGAAACGGCTGTTCGGGTGTGCACCCTTAATTTCGTTTCCGTCCGCGTCTTTCATGCCAGGCTTCCACGGATTGTTATGCCAATCCGTTCCACCGGTGCATTCAACGCCCATGTCTTCCCACCACACATCGCCGTCGTCGGTAACGACAACATTGGTAAAGATGGCATCGCGCGCGCAGCTTGCGAGGGCCATGGGGTTGGAGTATTCCGCTGTTCCTGGAGCAACACCAAAGAATCCAGCTTCTGGGTTGATCGCATACAAACGTCCATCTTCGCCGGGTTTCATCCAAGCAATATCATCACCGACGGTTTCAACTTTCCAACCGGGAACGGTGGACTGAAGCATGGCGAGGTTGGTTTTTCCGCAAGCGGACGGGAAGGCCGCTGCAATGTGGAACTGCTTACCTTCTGGATTCGTGAATCGTAAGATGAGCATGTGCTCAGCCATCCAGCCTTCGCGGCCGGCCATTGCCGAGGCAATACGCAAGGCCAAACATTTTTTGCCGAGCAGCGCATTTCCGCCGTAACCAGAACCATAAGACCAGATTAGATTTTCTTCGGGAAAGTGAGCAATGTATTTCTTTTCGATCGGAGCGCAAGGCCAGCGGCTATCTACCTGGCCGGGTTCGAGTGGAGAACCGATGGTGTGTAGGCAAGGAATGAAATCGCCGTCATCAACGAGAACTTCGAGAAATTTCGGACTCATGCGGGTCATGATGTGCATGTTGACGACAACGTAGGGAGAATCAGTGATTTCAACGCCGATCTTGGCAATTGGAGAACCGATTGGGCCCATGGAAAATGGAATCACGTACAGGGTGCGTCCCTTCATGCAACCCGCATACAACTTCCTCATGGTTTCTTTGAGTTCAACTGGATCGATCCAGTTATTGGTCGGTCCGGCATCCTCTTCCTTTACAGAAGCAATATAAGTACGGCCTTCAACACGAGCTACGTCGGATGGATCGGAGTTGAAAGCAAAGCTGTTTGGACGCTTTTCTTCATTCAACTTGATCGCCATTCCGCTTTCTACCATTTCGGCCATTAGACCATTATATTCTTCGGTAGAACCATCGCACCAAACAACCTGTTCTGGTGTGCACATGGCCTTAATCTCAGCTACCCAATCCAGCAGCTTTTTATTGTTCGTTGGAGCACTCATTCTTAAACCTCCTGTTTAGTTTTAGACAAAATTACCACTAAAAAGAATAAATAGAATAAGTAAACAAAATCAGATGTCAAACCTTGCAGAGTTAAAAAATAAATTAAATTAATAGCTACTTATGATTATCATCATACACCGGTTATATTCTCGATTTATTTATCAATCAAAAAAAAGCTTGTATAAACTCACCAAAAAACGCTTTAAACTCAGCATGCGACACCAAAAAGCCAAACGATGGGAACGAAAACTTAAAACTGTTTTTGATGATATTGACGCGATTCTTGAAGAGGAGTTTGGGGATTTATTTCCACTGCATCCCTCCCGACCACAGGAAGGACACACTGCAAATCCCGAGAGCGACGGATTATTTAATGTTGGCGCTTCTTTTTCTGCAGGCTTTGGATCGTCGTTCGGCCCGAGCTATGTCGTTGAAATTCGAATCTCTACTCTTCAACAAACTCCGATGGATCTGAAGGTAGAGATTCGGGATCGCGTGAAGAATTTACTCCAACAAAAATTGCCCGAGGCGTTCCAAGGGAAACAACTGACGGTTGCTGAAGAAGATCATTATCTACGTATTCACGGCGACCTCAGCCTCGATTAATACGCCGATCGGTTTCTGCCGATAAACCCGCTAAAACGGGTAGCTTAGCGTTGGGCCACTCCGCCTGTTTAAAATTAAAGCCACCGCATGATGCGGTGGCTTTAAATATGGCGATGGAAATTTTCCCGCGATCATACGGGGCGAGCTAACCATCGCGCTTAATCATGGATTTGATACTGCTATCCATCCGGTTATTCGCCGTCGAGGAATCCTTCGAGTTTACGAATACGGGTTGGGTGACGCATTTTACGCAACGCTTTCGCTTCGATCTGCCGAATACGTTCGCGGGTTACGTTAAATTTACGGCCCACTTCTTCCAGTGTACGCGGATAACCATCAACCAATCCAAAACGCAGTGTCAGCACTTCTTGTTCGCGTTCGGTCAGGGTTTCGAGAACATCGCCGATTTTTTCTTTCAGCAAACTAAACGCCGTCATTTCGTCCGGTTTTTCGGCGGACTTATCTTCGATAAAATCGCCGAAGTGAGTGTCGTCGCTATCTCCGATCGGGCTTTGCAGCGAAATCGGTTGCTGAGCAATTTTCAGGATGGCGCGAACGCGTTCCACCGGAAGTTCCATCTCGTCGGACAACTCTTCCGGCGAGGCTTCGCGACCAAATTCCTGCAACAGTTGCTTCTGAATACGCATCAGTTTGTTAATGGTTTCAATCATGTGCACCGGAATACGAATCGTACGCGCTTGGTCAGCAATAGATCTTGTGATCGCTTGGCGAATCCACCACGTTGCATAAGTAGAAAATTTATAACCACGGCGATATTCAAATTTATCAACTGCTTTCATCAAACCGATATTTCCTTCTTGAATCAAATCAAGAAATTGCAATCCTCGGTTAGTATATTTTTTCGCAATAGCAATAACGAGTCGTAAATTGGCTTCAACCATTTCTATTTTCGCACGACGTGCTTTTGCCTCACCAAT
>JAUUYK010000084.1 GCA_030588285.1 Kiritimatiellales bacterium | reverse complement strand
GCTGAATCAACCCGGAACTATTGGGTTTGTTGTAATACGGTGTGACTTGTAGCGTTCCGTCAATTTTAAATTCTTTTGCGGCCTCGGTCAGCTCAACGGCCTCGGCGGTTGAATTGGCGCCTGTGCCCGCAATGATTTTGCAACGCCCCGCGGCTTTTTCCACGACGGTTTTAATCACCTGCAAATGCTCTGCAGGTCGCAAGGTCGGCGATTCGCCCGTTGTGCCAACGGGGACAAGTCCGGCGACGCCACCCGCAATATTAAATTCAACCAGTTCTTCGAGTTTTTCAAGATCCACGGCCCCATCTTGAGTAAAGGGTGTGACCAATGCTGTATAAACCCCGGTAAAATACATGATAATAATCTCCTAAAATAGGGAAGAGAGACTACCCCCTAATCGTTACTAATCCACACTAATCATTCGTGGAAATTAGTGCTGATTGGTGGTTTAGACTGAAAACCCTGACAATCCTTCTAAATCTAATGTAGCAAAATGGTCGGCGATGGTTTCCGCTCGGCGGATTTCAATGACCTCGCCACTTTCACGCAGCAGCAATTCCGCGGAGCGCAGTTTGGCATTGTAGTTAAAGCCCATCGAATGGCCATGCGCTCCAGCATCATGAATCACAACCAAGTCGTTTATATCTACCTGCGGTATGGCGCGGTCGATGGAAAACTTATCGTTGTTTTCACAGAGCGAACCGGTGACATCGCAGACGAAATCGCACGGGTCATCTTCTTTGCCTGCCACGGTGATATGGTGATAGGCTCCATACATTCCCGGGCGCATTAAATCAGCCATACAGGCATCGAGTCCAACGAACTGCTTATAGGTGTTCTTTTTGTGCAACACACGCCCCACAAGATAACCAAATGGGCCGGTAACCATTCGGCCGCACTCTAAACGGATATCCAAGGGTTTGATGCCTTTCGCGAGGATCAATTCTTCGTATAGTTCGCGAATTCCATTACCGACGGCAACCAGATCAACCGCCTGTTCTTCCGGCTTATATGGAATTCCAATGCCGCCGCCGAGGTTGACGAATTCAAATTCAACTCCTAATTCGGCGGTGAGCTCGCCGACTAGATCGAAAAGCAGGTGTGCGGTTTCAATGAAGTAGGCGCCGTCTAATTCGTTGGAGGCCACCATGGTGTGTAGCCCGAACCGTTTGATTCCTTTATCGCGCAAGATACGATAGCCCTCGAATAATTGCTCGCGAGTAAATCCATATTTTGCATCTTCCGGATGGCCAATAATCGCATTTCCACCCTTGAGTGGACCGGGGTTGTAGCGACAACAAATCAGCTCAGGCAACCCAACTTCGTCTTCCAAATATTGAATATGAGTGATGTCGTCTAGATTGATGATGGCCCCCAGCTCTTTTGCTTTTTTAAATTCATAGGCGGGGGTGGCATTGGAGGTGAAAATAATATTTTCGCCCATCACGCCGACTTTTTCCGCCAGCAAGAGTTCGCCAAACGAGGAGCAATCCGAGCCGAATCCTTCCGATTTCAGGATTTTCATTAGATACGGATTGGGAGCCGCCTTGACTGCAAAATATTCCTTAAACCCAGGATTCCATGCAAAGGCGGCTTTAAGCGCGCGCGCATTTTCGCGGATCCCTTTTTCATCGTAGATATGGAACGGCGTTGGGAAACGCTTTGTTAGCGCCTCTAGCTGGTCCTTATTCAATGGAAATTTCTTTTCTGCCATGCTCGTATACTCCTGAAAAATTATGGGCGAGACTATACACGACCTTCCTATTTTTCCAATCGTTGGAAGCGATAAAATCGCCGGTTATTCCAACGGATCGGCCCGACGAATATCCGCTCTTTTTTTCCTGAAATCGGCGCAACCCGAACAACAACCATGAGCAAAAGAAAGAGCGATAGAAAAATAAAGGGGGTTTCCCCTAATGGAAAACCCCTTCACTATCAACCGTTCTATTGTTTGGTTATTTTTGCGCCGCCTTCATCGCTGCCAATACGCGCAAGCGTAAGGCGTTGAGCTTGATGAAGCCGGTGGCATCGGATTGATCATAGCCGCCTGCCTCATCGAAACTAACGAGTTCGGGACTATAGAGCGAGTTCGGTGAACGACGCCCACAGACATGTACTCCGCCTTTAAAGAGCTTCAAGCGCACATCGCCGGTCGTGGTTTCTTGGCTCTGTTCAATCGCGGATTGAAGCATTTCCCGCTCGGGGGCAAACCAGAATCCGTTATAGACCAGCTCGGCATATTTTGGAATAAACGAATCGCGCAGATGCATAACTTCGCGATCCATCGTGATCGACTCCAACGCCCGATGTGCATGGTGAAGAATGGTGCCGCCAGGCGTTTCATAAACGCCACGATCTTTCATGCCAGTGAAACGGTTTTCGACAATATCGATCCGCCCAATAGCATGTTCACACCCGAGGGCATTTAGTTTTTTAAGTAGCGTTGCTGGGCTGAGTTTTTCGCCATTTACGGCAACGGGAATTCCTTTTTCGAAACTCACTTCGATGGTTTCAGGTTCGTCGGCGGCTTGACTCAATGGTTTGGTCATGCACCACATATTTTCATCCGGCTCCGTCCAAGGGTCTTCTAGGATTCCACCTTCGAAACTGATGTGAAGCATGTTGCGATCCATGCTGTATGGTTTAGCAGCAGAAACCGTGGTTGGAATGCCGCGCGCCTCCAAATACTTAATCATGTCGGGGCGACCCTCAAACGGGAAGTCCTCGGGCATACGCCACGGCGCAATCACTTTTACATCGGGTTTAAGAGCATAGGCGGTTAGTTCGAAACGAACCTGATCGTTCCCTTTTCCGGTAGCGCCATGACAAATGGCTTCGGCACCTTCGGCGATGGCGATATCGATCATGCGTTTTGCAATCAGCGGCCGAGCAATGGAGGTGCCTAGCAGGTAGGTGCCTTCATAGATCGCGTTGGCCTGCATCATGGGATAGATGTAGTCCTTAGCAAACTCTTCTTCGACGTTATCGACATAGCATTTTGTTGCGCCATGTTTGAGGGCCTTTTCTTCGAGGCCATCGAGCTCTTCTTCCTGGCCAACGTTGGCGCAGTAGCAGATCACTTCTGCATCGTATTTTTCCTGAAGCCAAGTCAGGAGTACGGTGGTGTCAAGACCACCGGAGTAAGCGAGTATCACTTTCATAACTAAGTCCTCTCCAGATTAAAACGGGATATCGTCTTCGTATTCGTCGAAATCGGCAGGAACATCCTTGCCGGCAGCGGCCGGTTTTGTTTCGGCGGTGGCAGCTGGTGCCGGAGCGGCAGCCGCTCCAGTCTGAAGTTTCCAAGCGTTAAGGTTGTTGAAATAGCGGCCGTTGTATTCGCGCCCACGGATATCGAATGAGACGGTCACTTCCTGCCCCACCTGAAGAGGGTCGAGCAAGCTCACCTTGTCATTCACAAATTGCAACGCGATGTCTTGGGGATAGTTCCCATCTTCAACCGTTACCACGAACTCACGTACGGTAAACTTATCGCTGATGGTTTTTGCATCCATCACTATTTTTACTTTTCCGGTCAGATCATATGACATTTTTGATTCTCCTTATTAGTTCTAAAAATTAGTTTAAGCCTTCCGCGCCATATTTCTGGCCAGGTTCAGCCGCTTTATCGTGGGGCCTGAATCCCCGCTCGGCGGGGAAATAGAATAAGCCGAGCTAGAGCTCGGCGTTCCCAGCACCCCACCAAGGGGTTCCATTTCTATTCCAGGTTAAGGGAGGCGGCAGTTCTTAGGAGGCGGAAGCCCAAGTAGCTGTCGCGATTCTCAGGAATGTTCATGCCATGATACGCTGACCGGCAGAACCTCGCGTAGCCGTACCACGACCCGCCACGACCAACGCGGAATGAACCTGTGGCGGGGCCCGTTGGATTCGTCATACTCTCCGCCGGATAATCCCCATACCAATCGTTGCACCATTCCCATACATTCCCGTGCATATCGTATAACCCGAAGGCATTCGGCTGTTTAGTCCCCACCGAATGCGTCTTTTTTTCACTATTCTGGTCATACCAACCCATCGCATTCAAATCGCCCGCATAGCTCTCCGTGGTTCCCGCGCGGCAGGCATATTCCCATTCCGCCGCGGTCAGCAGTCGGTAGGTTCCGTTCGTCACCCCTTCGAGCGCGCAAAGCTTTGCGATAAAGGTCTGGCAATCGTTCCAGTTCACCCGTTCTACGGGAAGGTCTGATCCTTTAAAGTGCGATGGATTATTGCCCATCACCTGCTTCCACTGCGCCTGCGTGACCTCATATTTCCCGCAGTAGAACGGTTGAGAGAGCGTTACCGAATATTGTCTTTCTTTGCGGCTGCGATTATTTTCATCCAAAGGGCTACCCATCACAAAGCTTCCCGCAGGAACCAGGCAGAAGGCAATAGACGTCTTCGCACTCTTCAGCTCCTTTGGTAAGAGGCGGGTTGCTTCCGTCGCCTGCGAAGCTCTGGTATCCGCAACCCCAGTCACAACTAAAACCGCGACCCCGGTGGCCACCTTAATTACCCGACTCCACTTTTTCTCAGACGTATCGCGGCTGAACCGGCTCAGGTTCTCCTTCACGAAATTTACTTTTTTGGTTAAGTCATATGCCATTTTCCAATCTCCTTCTATTTCTAAAGTTTATTATCCAACACACTCACATGGATTCGGCGATAATGCCGCCATTTCTTCGTGCAATTCCTCACACGTTTCACCGATCAGCTGTATGGCCTGCTCAATCTCCTGCTGTGAAACATTCAGCGGAGGAAGCAAACGCAAGACATTACCCGCTGTTGCCAGCGCAAGCATGCCTTTTTCCTGTAATTTTTTCTGCAAGGGCGCGGCCGGAACATCGAGAACAAGCCCCAACAGCAATCCCAACCCCCGCACTTCTGCAATCCATCTCTTGTGCTTCGCAGCAATTTCACAAAGGCCTTCCGCTAAATAAGCGCCCATTTGCACCGTATTCGAAATCAAGTCCTCGTCCTCAATCACCCCGACCACTGAAAGTCCCGCAACGCAAGCCAATGGAGTTCCGCCGAATGTGGTGGCGTGGTGTCCCACCTGAAACGTATTGGCGAGCGTTTTACCGGCAACCATTGCTCCAATGGGAAATCCGTTTCCGAGGCCTTTTGCCAGCGAGAAGGCATCGGGTTGTGCATCGTAATTTTGGAATCCAAACCATTTTCCGGTCCGGCCCATTCCCGTCTGCACTTCATCACAAAGCAAGAGAATGCCCTTTTCATCGCAGAGCTTCCGCAAGCCATTCATAAAATCTGGATCGGCGGGAATCACCCCGCCTTCGCCCTGCAATGCTTCCACGAGCACGGCGGCGGTTTTAGATGTAATGGCTTCGGCGACCGATTGGAGGTTATTAAAATCAGCATAAACAAACCCTTCCGGTAAGGGGCCAAATCCGATCGGCACCTTTTTCGCTTCTCTACCTATGCCAGACGTCACACGTTATCAAGATTTGAAACGGAAAGTATCCGTGCAGTGAAAAATTGGAGG
>JAUUYK010000054.1 GCA_030588285.1 Kiritimatiellales bacterium | reverse complement strand
TATCAGTGCAATTAGATTTAGGTATGAAAAGTATCAAGTACTTGGCTGACAAAGAAGTGGGTGGGAAAAAAGGGATGGAAACGGATAGTACTTTTTGGCAGGCAAGAATAGTTAAGGTAACAGGTAATTTTGATGTTACGATTCTTGAATATGAAGCAGAAAGGAAAGATTTGTATGAATGCTCTTGTAGCGGGAAGTGGCACAGGAGGAAAAAGCTTCAGAGGAATAGAATCTCTGGGGTAGACGATGTTCCCGCAGTTGTAGGTGTCGGGAGAGATTCTAGGTTGATTTGGCTGAGGGTTAGAATAGTTTTTTCAGGGCGTTGGAGGCTTTTGTTTTGGCCTCTTTCACGTCGTCGCGTTCCATTGCTTTTTCAAGTTCTTTGGTTGCGGCTTTTTTGGCTTCGTCTTTGACTTTTTCCTTGGCGGCGTCGACGACGGCATTTTTTAGCTGATCGCTAAGTTCAACTTTCACGCGGGGGGAAATGAGTGTGCCGTAGAGTTTTCCGGGGAGTTCAAGTTTCGGCAGATTGTTGAGTGTGCTGTTGTCGGTTTTTAGATCGCGAACCAGCAGGATGAAGGGAATATCGAGGGTGTCGGTGGAAAAGGTTCCGGAGGCTGAAAGGTCGGCTTTGCCGGATTCGATGTTCAGACTTCCGCCGGTTTTAAAGGCGTCGCCGATTTCGATATTTTTCAGATTGGCCGTGAGTTTATGCGGTGCGGCGGGGTCTTCGAAGTGTAACACGATTTTGGCGAAGGGTTCGGTTTCGCCGAGGGGGGTCATGATGAAGGTGGTGGGCTGCCCGTTGAGTTCGGGATGGCTGGACATGTCTAATCCCTGAAAGAGTTGCGGCGGGAGTTCGTCGCTGAGCAGGACGTTGTCGATGGTGATTTGGCGAATGGTCCAGGCGGGGCGATCGGAAACCAGGTCGGCGGCGGCTTTGAGGTAGCCGAGGTTTTTGGCATCGGCCAGGGCCGTTTTTTTGGAGGCTTGGGGCTTTTCACCTTTCGCGATGGCTTCGCCGTTTTCCTTGCGTTTCTTTAAGTAGTCGTATGCTTTCTCGCCATATTTTTTCCATTCGCCGGCTTTGGCGAAGTAGGTATCGAGCGATTTTCCTTCGGTGTCGTCCTGAGCGGCATCTGTTTGGGTGCTGTCTTGTTTTTTCTCTTTTTTAACGAGCAGTTTTCCGCGGTTTTTGCGGGGGACATCGCGCTGGAGAATGGAGCCGGCGAGTAGGTCGATGGTGTAGGTGGAGCGGAGTAGATCGCCGATGCTGATATCGGCGGCGAGGGTGTCGAGTTGGATCAGGTTGTGGGTAAGTTTGTCGGGGTCGGCGATTTGTAGGCCTTCAATTTCGAGTTTTCCGCCGGCGAGAGAGAGGTTGGCTTTGGCTATGTTTACTTCTGCGCCGGTTTCTGAGCTGATAGCGCTCTGGAGGCTTTTCTTGAGACAGAGATCGAGCAGGAAGAATTGAAGTACGAGGCCAATGAGAATGACGCTGCCAATGAGGATGAGGCCGGATTTGCGCAGGATGGGCGAGGTTTTGGTGAGTACGTCGGCGGTGGAAATCTTTTGTTTACCAAAGACGAGCCACATCAGAAATTTTGAAAATTTGTTGCCGGTAACTTTTTCAACTTGGTCGTGGTTTCCAGCTTTAACCATTTGTTCGCGGATTTTATTGACGGTTTCGCTGATAAATTTGCCGAAGAGCAGGCCTATGACGATGGCGAAGGGTAGGCCGCCGATCATAGCGTAGACATTCAGGTCCATGAGGGCGGTGACGGGGGCGTTGGCGAGTTTGGTGAAGAGCCCTTCGAGACCGATATTGTGAATCAGGAAGTAGCCGATTTGGAAACTGATGGGGGCGAGGATGAGGCTGAGTAATTTTCCGAGGGCCACGCCGAGCAGGGTGAATCCGATGTTGGCGTTGAGCAGAAGGGTGATGAGAATGGCGAGAATGAGGGTTAGACCGGCGACGGGGTTGAAGCCGATGAGTACACCGCAGAGCGCACCGAGAAAGATCTCTTTTTTTCCGGCTCCGCCGCGGAGCATTTTTCCAATTTTACGGACAATTTTGAATATAAACATTTCTCTTTCCCCTCGTTGAAATTAGAGAGCAATCATAGTTTTTTAATCTCTTTGGAGTCAATGGAAGAGAGAGGGAATATCGAATGGGAAACAAAGAGGGAAGGTTTTTATGTATGAATGGGAGTCGGCGGCATACTCTTTCGAGCTTTTAAATCGAGGCTTCTATTGAAGTTTATTCTGGAAGTGCGGGGCGTATTTTCACCATTTTCTCGCGTTTAATACTGACGCTGCCGGGCTTGGCGCCTCGGGGTTTTCCAACGTGTTTGGCCTCGGTGTAGCAGACGGGCACCACTCCGGCATTTCGAGCTTTGGAATGCCAGGCGGCAATGGCGGCGGTTTGTTTGATCAGCGTGTTATCCGGTTTTTTGCCCTCGGGGTGGCGGAGAATCACATGGCTACCGGGGAGGCGGTGGGTATGGAACCAGAGTTCATTGGGGCGGGCGATTTTTAGGGTTAGAATGTCGTTGTCGACATCTGTCTTGCCCGCCAATGCTTCGAAGTTATCGGGCAGGGCATAGGTCCAGCAATCAGGTTGAATATCTCGGTTTTTCATCGGACGGTTCAGTATACACCCCCATTTTCTCAAAAACAAACTCGGACTCTTTGCGTTGTTGTTCGGAGGGTGGACTTTATATGGCGAGTTTCGGCAGTCATAAATAGGTTTCTCTCGATAAAGCCAGCCATTTTTTTTCGGCTATTTCATCTTGGCGCTCGCCTTCGTATTGGCCTTGCATCCGCCTTTGTGCGTTGGCCAATCAGCGATCCTGTTCGGCGGAAAATTAAATGCAGATCGCCTGATGATTTAAAGAGCTGAAATAAAAGCTCGAGTATATTGATTAAATGGTTAAGCTTTCACCCGTGAAATCAACAACATACTTTGGACAAAATCAGGCGATTCATCTTGCTCGTCGAGATGTTTATTTTGAACGGGCCGAAGAATTAATCCTTGCTCAACAGCAGGCAGGTGTTCTGGATATGCGGATTAAGGAATACGAAGAAATTATATTTCTGCTGCGCGTGGCCCAACAGCACGCCAATTTTTCGATCTGTTCACATAGAGGGCGTGAAAAAGATGAGCAATTTGCCCGCTTCATCAACTTGCTTGAGGGCAACGTGAATGCCGTTATTTCCATGCTTAACCTTAAGCAGATGGTTGAAGATGTAGGCGAACCCACGCTCAGCTTTCTGGGGGGAAACCATGCCTCGATAGCGCTGCAGGCGGAGGAGTACCAACGGCGTGCTAGCGACATTGTTCGTTCCATTCATAATACGCTCTTGCTCGCCAAAGAACCCCTCAAGCTTCTGAAAGAAGAGAATGCCGCCAACTTGGAAAAAGACGAGTTGGAGCGTTATGAAAAGGCTCGAAAGCATATGGCTCAACTCGTCAAAGACGGGCGGCATCGCTATACGATTGCACCCAGCAACTACGAGCAAATGGGAAAAGTGAACTAACTTATTCGCGGCTAAACTTACGGTCTAGTTCGGTAAAGCTGGTATAAATCAGTGTTGGCCGGCCGCGTGGCGAGGTATAGGGCATTTCCGTTTTGGCCAGATCGGCCACCAGTCGTTCAATTGCCGCATCTGAAAGTGGGTCGGTTTTTCGGACCGCCGATTGGCAGGCGGCCTGAGCAATCTGTTCCCGAACTAACTCTCGGGCACCGCGTTTTTTGCCCGCCTTTTCGAGCTCTCGGACAATCTCAATTAGCATGGATTCCGCCGGTTCGTTCTGAACAAAGACCGGCAGAGCATCAACCATAAAAGTATCGCCGCCGAATTCCGAAATTCCAAAACCAAGCTCCTGCAAAGTCGTCAGATTTTCGCGAACCACCTGCGCATCCGAAGGCAGCAGATCAAGTGTTTCTGGTGCAAGCAATCCCTGTTGTGGCACGGCATGCTTGTGGATGGCCTTCATAAATTTTTCAAATAAGACTCGCTCGTGTGCGGCCCGTGGTTCCATCAGCACATAGCCATCGTCCGTTTCGAGCACCACATAGTTTCCGCCCAGTTGCCCGACAATTCGGCACCAGCCCCACGGGGAGGAGGAGGAGGGTTGAGGCTTGACGGTTGAAGCTTGAACGGGCGGTTCTACCGTCTTCCGATCCTCGACCTTCCGGCTTTCAATCACCTCGGGCCGCACTAAGAGTTCTTCCATCTGCTTCTGCGTTTCAAAGGTTGGGCGAACTGGCGGTAAAACAAGCGAAGGCTCATTCTGCCGCCCTCCTTGTTCGGTATTTTCTGTTCGGCATTCCTCCGTCGCTTCCAGCGTCTGAAAGGTCAGCGCTTTGTTGAGCGCAACGATTATGGCATCGCGCAATTGGGTAGGGCGGTGAAAGCGCACCTCTTTTTTGGTCGGGTGCACATTCACATCCACCAGTGAGGGCGCCATCTCGATGAAAATAAAAACGGCGGGATAGCGCCCTTTAATAATCAGCGAATGGTAGACCTCGTTTAGCGCGTGAAAAACCACCGGAGCAGACGCCGGTCGGCCGTTGATGAAAATATATTGATCCTGCCGATCTTTGCGTCCGGTCTGCGGTAGTCCGGCAAATCCAGTAATGGAGTATTCTCCATCGGAATAGTCGAGCGGTAGCAATTGTTCGAAAAAACCGTGGTTATAGAGTTCGGTAATTCGATCCTCCATTTTTCCCGTTCGCGGGAGCGCATAAACCATTCGTTCGTCGACTTTTAGGCTCATACCAATCTCGGGGTGAGCGAGGGCATGCACGAGGAATAGCTGGCGAATATGCGAAAGCTCAGTTTGTTCCGCCCGAAGAAATTTTCGGCGAGCGGGCACATTAAAAAAGAGATTGCGGATTTCCATGCGTGTTCCGACGGGGCAACCGATATCTTCAACCCCGAGCAATTTGCCGCCGGCAATCTGGATTTCCGTTCCGGCGAGATCTTCCTCTGGCCGGGTAATCAGCGTGAAACGGGAAACGGATGAAATGGCCGCCAGCGCCTCGCCGCGAAAGCCGAGCGTATGAATATTTTCAATATCGGCCTCCGAGCGAATTTTGCTTGTGGCGTGGCGCTCAATACTCAGGAGGGCCTGATCCCGGCCCATTCCGCAGCCGTTGTCGGTGATGGCAATAAGTTGCCGCCCGCCACGAATAATCTCCACATCCACCTGCGTGGCTCCAGCATCGAGTGCATTTTCAAACAATTCCTTCATCACCGAAGCCGGACGTTCGACGACTTCGCCGGCGGCAATCTTGTTGATTACTTGATCGGATAATAGCTGGATGACGGGTTTGTTCTGCATTCGACAGAATGTAACAGAACCGATTGCTGAATGCCGATTTTAGAATCCCTAAAATCGATCCGAGGAGGAATAAGTCGTGTCCTGCGGGTTCCGCCGAGGTTGAAATCTTGATTGATATTCAACCGTGCAAAATTTGGGTTTCCGTGGCGTTTAATTCCGGTAGGGTTCCGGCATGAGAATAACGAGTGGAATATTACGAAACCGGCGGTTTGAAGTGCCGAACGAAGAGGTTCGCCCCACGATGGAGTCGGTGCGCGAAGCCATATTTTCTTCGCTGGGTGGAACATGTGCAACCTTGAACGTGCTCGATCTTTTTGCCGGGTCGGGGGCGCTGGGGATGGAAGCCTGGAGTCGGGGGGCAGATTCCGTCACGTTTGTGGAGAAGCACCCGAAGGTCTATGCCCATTTAGAGCAAAATATTGAGGCGTTTGAATCGGATGAACTGGGCAAGGCCAACTGTGTTAAAGCCGATGCCATTCAATGGCTGAGTCGGGCGAGGCAATCGTACGACCTCATTCTGGCCGACCCGCCGTACGATCTTCCCAACGCTTGCGCCGAAACGCTGGATGGGATTGCCCAGCATTCTGTTTTGACAGCGGATGGAATCCTGGTGTACGAGTTGCGTTCCAGAGAGCGGATCGAAATCTCCGAGGACTGGAAAATTTTGCGCGATAAAAAATATGGTAAAACTCGCGTTTTGATACTGAAGTTAAATCACAAGGACGAAACATGAATCAGGCAGCTATTTGCGCGGGAACGTTTGATCCCATCACTCTCGGACATCTCGATGTAATTGAACGCGCCGCCCGTATTTTTCCGCGCGTTTTAATTGGGGTGGCAACCCAAGCGGGAAAAATGCCGCTCTTTAGTCTGGAAGAACGTGTTGATTTAATCCGGCAGTCCACGGAGCATATTGACGGGGTAGAGGTAAAAAGTTTTAATGGGTTGCTGGTTGATTTCGCTGAAGCGCAGAAGGTTCGTGTGGTGGTCCGTGGCCTTCGGGCTTTTTCCGATTTTGAATATGAATTTCAGATGGCTTTGACCAATCGGAAGCTTCGGCCCGAGATTGAAACCATCTTTCTGATGCCGAAGCAGGACTATAGCTACGTCAGTTCCAGCAACGTTCGTGGTGTCGCCGAGCTCGGTGGCGACACCTCGGCTTTTGTTCCCATTCCCGTGCAGCAGGCGTTGGCAACCAAATTTAAATAAGGCGATAGAGTAAATTCGCTGTAAAACCCGGTTGATTTTCTCAAATGAAGTGTGTAGCTTTCCCGACTTGTTCAATTCAGGAGAGGTGTCTGAGTGGTTTAAGGAGCACGCTTGGAAAGCGTGTGTACGCGTAAGTGTACCGAGGGTTCGAATCCCTCTCTCTCCGCCATTTTTTAAAAAAGAACAAAT
>JAUUYK010000107.1 GCA_030588285.1 Kiritimatiellales bacterium | reverse complement strand
TGCATTCGCCGGCGGTAAAATGGCCGGAGTTGGATTCGGCAATAGTATGCAGAAATATCACTATTTACCCGAGGCGCACACCGACTTTATTTTTCCCATCATTGGAGAAGAACTCGGCCTGATTGCCTCGCTGATTGTGGTTTGCATGTATGTAGTTCTATTTTTTCTGGGGCTACACATTGCATTGAATGCGCGCGACGACTTCGGGCGTTTACTCGCCTTTGGCATCACACTCATGATCACCATTCAAGCGCTCATTAATTTTGCCGTAGTAACTGGGTGTGTGCCAACCAAAGGGCTCGCGCTTCCCTTCATCAGCTATGGAGGTTCCAGCCTCTTGGTTTCCGGTGTGATGATCGGCATCTTGGTGAACGTTGCGCATTCGAGCATTAAATCGGCGTCAAAATCCTCGCAAAATCCGTTTAAGGATCGAGCGCGTAACGTGTAGATAAAAGGAAATTTATGAACGATCACTACGAACTCTTAGATAGTGGAAATGGAAAAAAGCTAGAACGCTATGGCGATGTCATACTCGACCGTCCCTGTGCGCAAGCGGTATGGGAACCGCAACGTTCCAGTCTCTGGCAAAATTCCACGGCCCGCTTTGATCGGGTGGGCGGTCTCAACTGGCAAGGGCGAGGAAGTCTGCCCTCGGCTTGGAACGTTGAAATCGCCGGCGTAGTAATGAAACTCTCGGCCACCGACTTCGGCCACATCGGTGTATTCCCAGAAACGCGCGCGCTCTGGAAATGGATTCGATCCACCCTCACAGAGCAGCAAATAAAAAAGGGGCGCCCGCTTAAATTTTTAAACCTATTCGCTTATTCCGGCGGAGCAACGCTCGCTGCCGCGCAGTCCGGCGCGCAATGTTGCCACCTCGATGCATCCAAAGGTATGGTGGAATGGGCGCGCGAAAATGCAAAACTCAACGATCTCGGCGAAGCGCCCATTCGTTGGATCGTCGATGACGTGATTAAATTCCTGCGTCGCGAGGTGAAGCGCGGAAATCGGTACGATGGAATTCTACTCGACCCGCCCTCATTTGGGCGCGGAAAAAAGGGCGAGCTGTACAAAATTGAAGATGCCCTCATGACCACCCTCGATCTCGTAAATCAGGTCGTAAGCGAAGACCCTGCGTTTGTAATCCTCACCTCGCACACCCCTGGATTTTCACCGATTGTGCTCAGCAACCTGCTCCGGCAATATCACAATACCGGAACCTTTGAATACGGCGAAATGCTCCTCACCGGAAAATCCGAAGTCAACGACCTGCCCAACGGAAACTGGGCCCGGTGGATCAATGCTTAATTACAAAGCGGAAGACCTCGCTCCGCTGATCCTGTTTGCGGATAATCATCTATTGGCCGTAAATAAACCGGCAGGACTGCTTTCGCAGGATAGCGGGACCGGATTGCGCAATCTTGAAGACTGGGCGCGCGAATGGGTCCGGGTGGATAAAAATAAAAACGGTGCCGTCTTTTTAAATGCCGTGCATCGCATTGATAAAGCCGTAAGTGGAATCGTTCTTTTTGCCAGAACCAGCAAAGCACTCGCTCGATTGAACGAAGATATTCGCAAACGAAACTGCAAAAAAACCTATCACGTTTGGGTGGAAGGATCACTCGCTAAATCGACGGACGAACTGGTTCATTGGCTCATTCATGAACACTATCGGGCAAATCTAGGCCGAGAGGGGCAGAAGGGGGCGCAACGTGCGGTGCTACGGTATCAGACGCTCAAAAAAGTAGGAAAATTAACCCTGCTAGAAGTCGATCTCGAAACCGGACGCTATCATCAAATCCGCGCCCAGCTTTCGGCCATCGGCCATCCGATTGCCGGCGATGAAAAATACGGAGCAAAACAGACGGAAAAACAAATTGCGCTGCATCACCGTCAGCTCGAAATTATGCACCCAACCTTAAAGGAACAAATCACGATTGAAGCGCCGTACCCCGTCGATTCATTGTGGTGGAGCTAGACGCGTTCGAACCGGGCCACGCTTTCAACATGATTGGTCTGCGGGAACATATCGATCGGTTGGCAAGAGACGAGTTTATATCGACCCTCTTCGCAGAGCATCTGGCCATCGCGCGCGAGTGAAGCAGGATTGCAACTCACATACACAATCGCCGGGGGCGCAATCTCAAGCAACATTTTAACGGCTTTCGGATGCATCCCCGCGCGCGGCGGATCGGTGATCACGACATCAGGTTGACCAAACGCACGAAGATCCATCTGAATTTTGTAGATATCTTTAAGGTCGAGCTGAATAAATTCACAGTTTTCAACGCTATGGCGTTCGGTATTTGCACGCGCATCGCGCACGGAACTTTCCATAAGTTCAACGCCGAGCACCTTTTTGCAATGGCCCGAGGCAAAGAGGGTGATTGAGCCCGTACCGCAAAAGAGATCGTAAACGATGTCGGTGGGTTTAAGCTGCGCGGCTTCCAGAATCTCAAAATAAAGTTTTTCGGCCTGAACGGTATTGGTTTGAAAAAAGGAGTTGGCCGAAATACGATAGGTATAGTCGCCGAGTCGGTCGGTAATATAGCCGGGGCCGTATAGCACAAATTCCTTTTCGCCGAAAGCGACGGTATTCTTGGCCGACGTGATGTTGTTGACGAAGGTGGTTAGCCGATCGCCGAAGGCTTCTTTAAGCTCCTCGCAGAGTTCTTTCATGAGTTCCGATTTATGCGTGGAGGTGACAAGGTTAACCATAAATTCGCCGGTATTTCCGCCATTACGAACCACTAGGTTGCGTAGCTCGCCGGTGTGGGAGCGGGTGGAATAGATCGGCAATTCCTCTTTATGACGCAGGCAAAAGGAGCGCGTAGTATTGAGCGCAAGATTCATCTCCGCAGTAGACAGGTCGCAGTGATCGAGATCAATCGCTTTGGAATAGCAGCCGGGCGCATGAAACCCGAGGGCGAAGTCGAGCGGTTTTTCGTGGGCGCCCGGTTCAATATCCATTTCCTCGGGCGTGAGATAGCGCAGGTCGGTAAAAGAAAAATCCATTTTATTGCGATAGCCAAAAAGTTCTGGAGCCGGGAAGCATTCGTTGCATTCGATCTCTTTGAAACCACCGATATGTTCAAGGGCGTCCTGCACCTGTTTTCGTTTTAAACGAAGCTGTTCGGTATAGTCCATATGTTGCCACTTGCAACCGCCGCAAAGTCCAAAGTAGCGGCAGATCGGGTCGATCCGGTGGGGCGAAGGTTTCACCAGTTCGCACATCCGTGAAACGAGAAACTTCTTTTTAATCTTAAAAATCTCAGCCTTCACCACATCGCCAACGGCGGCGGGACCCTGCACGAAAATGGAAATTCCATCTTCAAGCCGGCCAAAACATTGATTCTTATCACCCAGATCGAGAATCTCGACCTCCACTACCTGTTTCTTTTTATACATAGCGCGGGAGAGTAGCGAATAACCCATATTGAACACAAGCGTGTTCGCGCCTTTGCGGTGAATAAAAAGAGGAATAGAATACCTAAGCGCAGGGATGCATTTTAATTTGCAGTCTACCCTTGTTGGAGGAGTCTGTGTATTTGTACTCTCTTCACTTAATCAAGGAATTTAACTATGGAAACAATCAAGGCCATTATGACGCGGCGGAGCATTCGCACTTGGACGGATGAGCCGGTGACGGAGGAACAACGGAAAATTATTCTCGAAGCGGCGATGAATGCGCCTTCGGCGGCCGATGCGCGCCCTTGGCATTTTGTGGCGATGGATGATCCGGATGTGATTCAGCAATTCACGAATCTGGGTGGAACGGAAATGCTGTCCGAATCGACCTATATTGTGATGGTTTGTGGTGAGCCGGCGAAAGAGATTTATCCCGGATTTTGGCCGCAGGATTGTTCCTGCGCCGCCCAAAATATGCAGTTAGCGGCGCATGATATTGGCATTGGTTGCGTGTGGGTGGCGGTCTATCCGCTGGAAGAACGCGTAGAAACGTGTCGCACTATTTTAAATATTCCCGATACCATTACGCCGTTTGCTTTGGTGGCGATGGGGGTTCCGGCGGAGACGCTATCACCGGAGTTGCGTTACGACGCGAAACGAATACACCAAAATAAATGGTAACGATTTGGGATTTAATTTTTGAACATATCGTGGAATGATTCGTCAGATTCAAAAACATAAGAGGAGCAGAACATGGCAGAAGGCGTAATTGAACTCAACAGCAGTAGTTATGAAGAAGCAACCAAGAGCGGAGTTGTGCTCATTGATTTTTGGGCACCTTGGTGTGGCCCGTGCAAAATGCAGGGTCCCGTTCTTGAAAAAGTTGCGGCAGAAGTAGGCGATAAAGCTGTGATTGCCAAAGTAAACGTTGATGAAAGTCCTGATTTGGCCGCGAAGTATGGCGTTCGTTCGATCCCAACGTTGATCTTGCTTAAAGATGGCGAAAACAAGCAACAGTTTGTTGGGCTCCAGCAGTTGCCCGCGCTGGTCTCCGCGATTGATGCAGAACAGTAAAAAGAAACCGCTTTAGGTTTAGAAAAAGAGCGCCATGGGCGCTCTTTTTTTTATGCATTCACCAAGTCGTGTTCTTTGAAAACCTGATAGATTTTTCGGCCGAGCCAGGCATCGGTGGCCGCATAGCGCTGTTGCGATGGGGTTAGGTCGGGGCGGGCCCAATTGGAGACTTGTTCTTTTTTAGAGATGCGGAAATCGAATAGAATGGCGGTGAGGCCACGCAATCCGAGGTTTTTAATGTGTGCCTCTTTGGCGCCATCGGCAAGCTCGATGAAGGCATCGGGTTCGAAGTCGACCATGGCATGGAGTTCGTTGATGTCGCGCTCGATGGCTACGCCGGCTTTAATGATGTTTCGGTCGGCCAAAACTTGAAGTAGTCCGGGGGTGAG
>JAUUYK010000100.1 GCA_030588285.1 Kiritimatiellales bacterium | reverse complement strand
CGGTTAGATGAAATTCCAGGTATTGGGAAATCCAAGAGAGACCTCTTGTTGAAGCATTTTGGTTCGATTGTACGATTGAGTCGCGCTACAGTGCAACAGATTGCGGAAGCCCCTGGGATTGGGAAGAAGACGGCGAAAATCATTCGCGATGAACTGGATAAAAAAGGCTAAACCATGCATGTGCCCACCAAACGATTTGGACGAACAGAGCTGCAAATGCCGGTCTTAACGTGCGGCGGTATGCGCTATCAGCAGGGTTGGGACGATCTCGATCCAAAAGCCATCGAGAAGGCGGGGCAGGAAAATGTGGAGGCGACCATTCATTATGCGCTCGAGCATGGAATTAATCATATTGAAACGGCGCGCGGGTATGGTCCTTCTGAGATGCAGTTGGGCTGGGTGCTGCCTAAGATTGAGCGGGATAAAATGCTCGTGCAGACGAAGGTGGGCGTAAAAGAAACGGGAGAGGAATTTCTCGAAAGTTTTGAAACATCGATGAAATATCTTCAGCTCGATTACGTCGATTTCCTGTCGATCCACGGCATTAATACCTTGGAATTGTTGGAGACCTCGCTGAAAAAAGGGGGCTGTTTAGATGTGATTCGACAGCTACAAAAAGAGGGGCGGGTGCGGTTTTGTGGGTTTTCAACCCACGCGGGGCCAGAGGTGGTGATCCCGGCGTGTGAAACGGGCGAGTTCGATTATGTGAACCTGCATTGGTATTTTATTTATGACTCACTTCATTGGTCGATGGTGGAAGCTGCCGCCCGGATGGATATGGGCGTTTTTATCATTAGCCCGAACGATAAGGGCGGCATGCTCTATCGGCCGACGGATAAAATGGCTGGACTGTGCGCTCCGCTTAGCCCTATGCAGTGGAATGATCTCTATTGTCTGGCCCGCCCGGAAGTGCATACGCTGAGTACCGGCGCGTCTAAACCGTCGGATTTTGATGAACATATTGCCGCCGTTTCTACCCATTGGAAGGATCCGCGGGTTTCCGAAATCGAAGGGAATATTTTTAAATCGCTGGAAAAAGATCTGGGTAGCGAGTGGACGCATCGCTGGCACGAGGGATTGCCGCATTATACCGAAACGCCGGGCCAGATTAATGTGAAAGAGATTCTCCGGCTCTGGACGTTTAATCGAGGTCTTGATCTGAATGAATTTGCCAAGATGCGCTATAATCTTTTGGGGAATGCTGAGCATTGGTTTCCTGGGGAGCAAGCCATTGATGTGGATGCGTACGATTGGTCGTGCCTTGCTGCAAGCCCGTTTGCCGAGCAGATTCCTGAATTGCTTAAGGAGTCGCATCGCCTCTTTCATGTTGCAAAAGAAGCGAAACGATTAAGCGAGTCCTGATTATTGCGTTTGAGGAGTTTTGTAGTTTGTTATCAATGCGGGGGTTGTGATAGGCGGGTCTTTTTTTTAAAGTTTTTGTTTGAAAGCTCTGAGCACATCATTACATTGATGTCCGCTTTTGAGGATAAAATGGTGCGGTAGCCAAGCGGTTAGGCAGTGGATTGCAAATCCATCTAGATCGGTTCGACTCCGATCCGCACCTCCATTTTTTTGTTGGTAGGGCAGTAGGTAGGAGAATTAAGATGGCTAATCCTCAGGAACTTTTTTATGCAAAAACCCATGAATGGGTTGCCCTCAATGGCGATATTGCAACTGTAGGCATTACTGATTTTTCACAAAATCAACTCTCCGATTTAACCTATGTTGAACTTCCCGAAGTTGGAACTGTGTTTGAAGCCGGTGAAGAAGCCGCGGTGGTTGAATCGGTGAAGGCCGCCGCCGATGTGTATGCTCCAGTGGCTGGCGAAGTAATCGAGATTAACGCTGATTTGGACGATGCTCCTGAGCTGATCAATAAAGATTCTTTCGGCAAAGGTTGGCTCTTTAAATTGAAAGTTGTGAACGAGGCCGATGTCGATAATATGATGGATGCTGGTTCCTATGAAGAGCTTTGTCCGATCGATTAAAAAGCCCAATAAATAAGGTTGGAGTGAAGGAGGATTTGAATCCTCCTTTTTTTTGTATCCGAGGAGTTTTATGAACGCTTGGTCTGTTAGTTTTAACACCCCGGTTTCTTATTCGTGGGGGCTGGATGTTCAGCGTCGCCTTTTAAAGGCGCGACAGGACGGCCAAATCCCCGACACGGTACTGATTCTTCAGCACACTCCCGTTGTTACGTTGGGAAATCGTGGACGCGATAACTATCTGCTTAAAACAGAGGAAGAATATCGAGAAATGGGCATTGATCTAGTTCATGCTGAACGCGGTGGCGATGTCACCTTTCATGGTCCGGGGCAGTGGGTGCTTTATCCGATCCTTTACCTGGGCGGGAATGAAGCCGACTCCCATGGCTATCTCGCTAATTTAGAAGAAACCGCGATCCAAACCTTGGGCGATTACGGGGTTAATGGTTTTCGTCGAGCGGGAAAGTCTGGTGCCTGGACGGATGCGGGTAAAATTGCGGCGATCGGTTTTCGGTTGAAAAAGTGGGTCTCGTTTCATGGAATGAGCTTTAATGTGAGTAACGATCTGTCTGGGTTTAATACGATTGTGCCTTGCGGTCTGGTCGGTGAACCGGTGGCCTCGCTTAAAACGATTCTCGGAGAAAATGGTCCGGATCTTTCTGCCGTGCGCGATTCTTTACTCAATCATTTTTCAACGATTTGTAATCGAGAATTAGAGCGATTTGATGCGGACGGGGAAATGCCGGCCGTGTTACAGCAATTGATTTATGACGATTGATTAGAAAAAGGATTCCGTTTATCAATACTCCACATTCCATGTTTTAACCTGCGCCATATCTTTTCTGGCGGTGAGGTCGATGTGGATGGGGGTCAGAGCCACGTAGCCATCGCGCACCACACAAACATCGGTATCGGGGGAGTCATCGAGTAGGTCGAGTTCGCCGTCGAGCCAGTAATAGTGGTTGCCGCGCGGGTCGAGATGCGTGGTGAATTTTTCAACGAAGCGCGAACGGCCCATGCGGGCGGCTTTCATTCCTTTTAGCTCGTTCAATGGAATGTTGGGAATATTTACGTTGAGCAATGTGCCGTCGGGTAACGGGTTTTTTGCCACTTTTTCAACGATTTCGGCGGCGACTTTTGCGGCCGTTTCCCAGTACGGATTTTGGAAGGTGCAAAGTGAAATTGCGATTCCGGGGATGCCTAGGATAACGGCTTCGCTAGCGGCGGAGACGGTTCCGGAATAGAGCACGCTGATGCCCGTGTTGGAGCCGAGGTTGATGCCGCTGACGACGAGGTCGGGGGGCGAATCTTTATGCAGAAGGCAGAGCCCGAGTTTAACGCAGTCGGCCGGAGTTCCTTCAACGGCGGTGCCGAAGGGCTGGTTGTTTTTGTTCACGGCGAAGGCTTTGATTGGATCGGTGAGCGTAATGGCATGTCCTGCCGCACTTCGCTCGCGGTCGGGGGCGACGACATGAAGGTCGCCGAGGTGTCCGATGGAATTGTGGAGTTCTGAAATTCCGGGCGCATGAATGCCGTCGTCGTTGCATAGTAAAATTTTCATGAGTTCAATATGGAGCGTGATTTTGGAAACATCAATTACGATGAAAACAAAACATCATTTGATTGCATCCCGACGGGGCAGTATTCATGCTGTTGCCTATGAATTTAATTCTTCTACACCCCGAGGATATGAACGATGAAGCGTGCGCGGTATTAACAGATGATCGTGCGCGGCATATCCGTAAGGTTTTGAAGGCGGAGTCGGGAGCTTTATTGCGGGTGGGGTTATTAAATAAG
The DNA here is from genome assembly GCA_030588285.1 of Kiritimatiellales bacterium. Next base: position 1,210 of record JAUUYK010000100.1, on the reverse strand, counting down.
GCGCTGGGAAAAGCGGTGGTTGAAACAGTTGATCGTGATGCCGTTGTGTTACGCTGTGTGTTTGAGGCCGTGCCTCCGCCGCGCCCGAAGCTGGATCTATTGCTGGCAATGCCACGGCCCAAAGTGTTGAAACGGTTATGGGCGCAGCTTGCTGCGCTGGGGGTGGGGCGGATTGTTTTATTGCGCGCTCAGAAGGTGGAACGGTTTTATTTTGATAGTCATGTGCTTGAACCCGAATTTTATAATCAGCGCCTTATTGAGGGGTTGCAACAGGCGCGCTGTACTCATCTCCCCGAAGTATTCATTCGTCCGCTTTTTAAACCCTTTATTGAAGATGAATTTGCCGGGCTATTTTCGGCCCACCGGAAGTTGCTGGCCGATCCATCGGGAGAAAAAGGGCTGGCCGATTTTTTCCGAGAGCCGGGAAAGGTGGAGCGCGCGGTGTTGGCTATTGGCCCGGAAGGGGGGTGGACGCCATATGAGTTGGAACAGTTGCAAGCGCATGGGTTTGAACTGTTTGGAATGGGAAAGCGTATTCTTCGAACGGATACGGCAACGATTGGGTTAATCTCCATGCTTGCGGATCAGTTGCAACGCAGGTAAATCATTATTTTTTAGGAGCATTTTATGAAGAAAATTATTCGATGGATTGCGGTGGGATTCGGGACTGGACTGAGCCCGATTATGCCGGGAACGGTTGGTACATTACTGGGTTTGCCGATTGCGTGGGGCGTTATGCGGGTTCCAGAAATTGGTCTGCAAATTGCGATCTGTGGCGCACTCAGTTTGCTTTCCATTCCGATTTGCGAAGTCGCCGAAAAAATGATCGGCGGAAAAGATCCGGCTTGTATTGTGGCGGATGAATATCTAACGCTACCGATTACGGTGATTGGTTTGACTTCGCCATGGGCCTTGCTGAGTGGATTTGTGCTGCATCGTATTTTTGATATTACGAAGCCCCCGCCCATTAAACAGCTGCAGCATATCCATGGAGGTTTCGGGATTACGATCGATGATTTCTTGGCCGCGCTGATTGCGCTAGGGCTTAATCACCTCATCTTTCATTTCGTTGGTTAGGGTTTTTCTGTTGATTTAATTAACTTCTGGAAGTCTTCGTGCTCACGGAGCTTGTCGAATTCGGAGTCGTTCATCCAGGCCAGGGCCAGTTTGGGATCGCTCAATTGCATGGCCCGCCGCGACGCCATGGTTG
>JAUUYK010000188.1 GCA_030588285.1 Kiritimatiellales bacterium | reverse complement strand
TTCGTTACATTGGTAAATTTGTCAGGGAATACTTTGTTAAATTCTGGCATCGTTTGCGTTCGGAGTAATTCGGAGTGCAGAGCGGAAACGCCATTCACTTTATTACTGCCGATAACACAAAGGTTCGCCATGCGTACCTGCCGCTGTGTTCCTTCTTCGATGAGCGAAACCTTGCGCATTAGATCGACGTCGCCGGGGCATGTGAGTTCAACCTGTTGAAGGAAGCGGTGATTGATTTCATAAATAATCTGCATGTGACGAGGCAATACGTGTTGAAGCAGATCGATCGTCCATTTTTCCAATGCTTCCGCTAACAGGGTATGATTGGTGTAGCAGAAGGTATTCACCGTAATTTCCCACGCTTTGTCCCACGGGATTCGTTCTTCGTCGTGAAGAACGCGCATCAATTCAACGATGGCAAGGGTGGGGTGGGTATCATTAAGCTGCACTACATTCTTTTCTGCAAACTTGCTGAAGTCGTTGTGGTTTTTCTTATAGCGACGAATAATATCGTGTATGGAGCTTGAAGCTAGGAAATATTCCTGAATTAAACGAAGCTCTTTTCCGGCGTAGGTGTAGTCGGATGGATACAGTACCTTTGATACATTTTCCGCCCAATTTTTCTCCTCTACCGCACGGACATAATCACCCTGATTAAAGACATCGAGGCGGAAACTTTCTGAAGGTTGCGACTTCCACAGGCGCAGCATATTCACTGTGTTGACATGGTAGCCAATAATTGGAATATCATAGGGAACGGCTTCAAAAACCTGGAACCCTTCCCAAACATTTTCGGACCCTTTGCCCGGGCGGAAGTTTTTCTTTACGTGACCATACACGCAAATTGGCACCGTGTATTCCGGCCGGATGACTTCCCATGGATAGCCTCGTGCCAACCATTCATCGGGGCGTTCGCGTTGCCACCCGTCTTCAAATTCCTGCCGAAAAATTCCGTGTTCATACCGAATTCCATATCCATAGGCTGGAAGTTCCTTCGTGGCCAGTGAGTCGAGATAGCACGCGGCCAGACGACCGAGCCCTCCGTTGCCCAAGCCCGCTTCAACATCGAGGGATAGAATTTCTTCGACGCTAATATCGAGCGGTTTGAGTGCTTCGGCGGCAATTTTTTCGATCCCTAATGCATAGACATTATTTTCCAGCATCTTGCCGATCAGGTATTCCATTGAGAGATAATTAACTCGTCGAACATCGTTGGCGAGGTATTGCCGTTGTGTGGCGATAAACCCATCCACTGCCATATCGCGTACGGCGTGTGAGAAGCACATCATTTTGTCAAATGTAGTGGCCGCCGAGAGACTTTTGCCCCGACTGTATTTAAGATGAAAAAGTGCTCTTTCAGTCAGCAATTCAGCCGTAATTTTATCTTTAAAATGTGCCATTTTTATAACTCCATTTGTTTTTTGGTTTCCTACCTTCTCATTTTCCAAGAGATGGGAATTCTGTGCCGAGCACCGTATGAACTTGCTTCTTCTATTTAATTTCCAATCGCTGGAATCACGAGGGTTTGCCCAACCCTTAAATTTCGGGGACTGCTAAGTGTATCTTTATTGGCCTCAAAAATGGGTTCCCAATCGTCGCTGTTATAAAATTTCTGAGCAATTTTTGTAAGGTTATCTCCGGCTTCCACATGATAAATCTTATGTTTCGCTGAGGAGGTGGATTGGGATGTTTTTTGCTTCGCCGATTTTGGACTGGCTGCAGTCGCGGTTTTTTGCTTTGTCGTCGCTACCGTTAAGACCTTTGTTTTCCCGCTACGGGCGTCGGCCAGCTGGCGGATTAGATCGGAATTTTGCTGAACCAGTTTGTTCCGTTCCTGCACCACTTTCTTCACGTCCGGCGAATTATTAATTAAGGTATTCGCCAATGCTTGAGCTACTTTCAGCTTTTGCTCTTCAATAAACTTTGCTTTCTCCGCATTGGGTCGCAATTCGAGATAGCGATCGTAGTGATAGATTGCATGAATATAATTAATTTTATGTTGCTGGTAAATGAGGGCCAGGTCGAGATGCGGACGAGCCATCAGTGGCTCCTTTTCAAGAGCCTTCTTAAAGGCATCGAGTGCTTCATCCCATTGAGCGGCTTCCATATAGGCCTGTCCAGACTTTACGAGAGGGTCACGTTCCTCTCGTTCTTCTATGGATTGCATATCTTTTTCACATCCGGTTGAAACGAGTAGAGCCACGAATAAGGGTAAATAAATAATACGCATGAAATTTTTCATCCTTTTCTAGGGGTTAAGTGTGGAAGTATACCGAGAGGTGGCTTCGAATCCCGAACTAAATTGTTCGATTATTTCACCTTCTTTTCCGCGGGTCAAAATCATGGCCTCAATATCCGGTTGTTGTTCCACCCAAAACAAACCTTTTTCGGCTCCCATAACAAACAGCGCGGTTGCCATTCCATCGGCATCCATGCAGTTCGAGGCCAGTACCGTTACGCTGGCTATATCGGATCGAACCGTGCGTCCAGAGCGCGGGTCGAGGATGTGGGAGTAGACCACGTCCTCCTCTTTAATATAGTTTCGATAGTCGCCAGACGTCGCCACAGCACCTCCGGTTATATGGAGAATGCCCTGAAGGCGTTCAGTCATCGGATTGGTGGCGGGGTACTGTATGCCGATTTTCCACGGTACACCATCGGGGTTTAATCCTTTAACCACCACTTCTCCGCCGATTTCAACAAACCAATTTTCGAGGCCAAATTCATCTAAGATGCTAGCGAGCGCATCCACGCCATAGCCCTTGGCAATGGCCCCGAGTGCCAACGAAATCTCCGGCTCGGTTTTGAGCAGAGTGGACGAGGATTCAACGCGGATCTTTTCCCAACCTGTTATTGTGCGAGCAGAAATAATTTCAGCCTCTACTGGAATTTTACGTTCCTTACCCTCACTGCCAAATCCCCACAGATTAAGCAGGGGTTGCAGGGTGGGGTCAAAAGCGCCGTCCGATCCTTTACTCAACTCTAACGCCCGACGTACAACGATTGCAAAAGGCTCCGAACAGGCAAACGGTTCGGTTGATTCAAAATGGTTGAATCGCGAAAT
>JAUUYK010000008.1 GCA_030588285.1 Kiritimatiellales bacterium | reverse complement strand
CCTTCAACGGTCGTTCCCCAAACCAATTATCACTGGTTCTTACTATTTTAACTTATCTTAAAGGTTTAAAAAAAAACCCAGCAAGCCGAGTAGGCATAAAAAAAGCCCCCCGGATCCGAGAGACTTTTGCAAGATACAGCTCCAACGATTAACGTTTTGAGAACTGGAACTTTTTGCGTGCACCCGGCTGACCTGGTTTATTACGCTCTTTCATACGGGCATCACGGCTGAGGAATCCGGCCTTTTTCAAGACGAGTCTCAACTCTTCATCAGAACCGGCCAGTGCACGGGAAACCGCGTGAACCACGGCGCCACATTGTCCCGATTTACCGCCCCCTTTAACCGAGGCGATGATGTCGTGGTTTCCAACTACACCCGCTGTGATGAATGGCTTTTTCAGCAACTCCTGTTGCATTGGGTTTTGGAAATAGTCGTTTACTTCGAGCCCGTTGATCTTAATGATCCCGGTTCCTTCAGTCATGCGTACGCGGGCAACGGAGGTCTTGCGACGGCCAGTTGCTTCTAATGTAAGAACTTTTTTTGCCATGATAAATTATCCTGCTTAGAAGTTAAGTTTAAGATCCTTCACCTGCTGTGCGGCGTGCGGATGCTCGGCACCAGTATATACCTTCAGGCGGGTCAGTGTTTGGCGGGCCTGGCGATTTGCCGGCAACATGCCTTTCACAGCCTGCGCAATAATACGCTCTGGATTTTTTTCACGGATGTGCTTGGCCTTTGTTTCTCTGCGGCCACTGGAATACCCAGAATAATCTTGGTAGATTTTTCCTTCTTCTTTGTTGCCGCTCAACTTGATTTTTTCACAGTTGAGTACCACAACAAATGCGCCGGTATCAACATGTGGCGTATAAGTTGGCTTATCACGCCCACGCAATGCGTCAGCAATTACGACGGCCAAACGGCCAGCCGGTTTATCGGTCGCGTCAACCACGAACCATTCACGTACAATATCAGCCTCTTTGGGCATAAAAGTTTTCATTTATTCGTCCTCTAGCTCTCTTCGGTAAATACACAAGGTCGGGGAAGTTATAGTAGCCCGACGGACGTGTCAACCCCTGTGCGAAATAAGTTTCTAGTTTTTACACCCCTGCCGCCCGTGCTATAAGCACTCCATGAAATTCAGACTAACAGAAGTAAAACCAAGAAGGCGCCCAACATGGACGGGTTGGTTGCTGATTGCAATCCTGATTAGCGGACTTTTTTTTAGCTTTCTCTCCGGCCTATACGCCTTTCTTGCGCCCAACAAGCCGTTGCAGCAGGGCGTTATGGTGGTCGAAGGCTGGATTTCTGATTCGGCTCTCGACGAAGCCGTGCGGCTATATCGCGTCGGAAACTATTCGAAACTAATCTGCACGGGCGGCCTCATCGAAACCGGAAGTTACCTTCAACTCTTTAAATCCTACCCCGAAATGACCGCGACCCGATTGCGCAAATTAAACCTTCCTGAAAGCGAGATCATGGTCACCATTGCCCACAAGGCCCAGAAAGACCGCACCTATCGCGCTGCGGTTGCCCTGCGCGAACGATTTTTGGCCGATGCCATAACCGAGACCCAGATTCACCTCGTTACTACGGGACCGCACGGCCGACGCAGCCGCCTACTCTTTCAAAAAGCACTGGGAAACGAATACGTGATCGGCATCACCTGCCTCGAAGATTCGGACTACGATCCTGATGAGTGGTATGCCTACAGCCAAGGCGTGCGTAAAGTAATCGGCGAGCTCATCGCCTATACCTATGCCAAACTGTTCTTTCAGCCCTAATGAAATTCCGCCCCCTTTAATAAAAAGAGACCCACACCAATTGGGTATTGCAGAATCGAAACTACAAACCGAACCCCCTATAAAATGACTCTATCCAACAACCTCCCTCTTTGGCTGGCCTTTCTCGCTTTAAACGAACAAGCCACGCGTGACTGGCTTACGGGCCTCTATAACCGGCGCTATTTCGAAGAAACGCTTTCCGACCATATCGAAGCCGCCCATCGATATACCCGCGAACTCAGCCTCGTTCTTTTTGACCTCGATCAATTCAAGCAGATCAACGACACCCTCGGACACGATGCAGGCGATGCCGCCTTAAAACAATTTGCGGAGCTGCTCAAGTCGACCGCCCGCACCGCCGACATTGTTTGCCGCTACGGGGGCGATGAATTTGCCGTGATTCTGCCCGAAACAGGAACGAGCAATGCCTGGAAATTTGCCGAACGAATTTTTAAAATCGTAGACCAAGGCCAGGACTGGGATTTTTCCGTCAGCGGCGGCGTCGCGGCACTGCCCAGCAAAAATCTTGTTGCAACGGCGGATGCGGATTTACTCGCTAGAAAAAGAGAATCCCAACGATCGCCGAACCAATAACCAAAAGGACCGGGCTGACTTTCCACTTTGCAATGAGCAAAATGCAGATGAGAACCAGTCCAACGGAAATCCAATTGACCACGGCAACCTTCCCAATCTGCCATGCCGCGGCAGCCACAAGCCCCGCCACGGCCGGGCGCAAGCCGCGAAAGACCGCTTGGATTGCGGGGCGTTCATAGAAGTTAAAAAAGAAGATCGCAAAAATAGTCATCACCATCATGCCCGGCATTGAAACGGCCAGCGTGGCCACCAACGCCCCCAGCACCCCACTGGTCTGATAACCCACAAAGGTGGCCATATTGAGTGCAATAGGTCCGGGAGTACTTTGCGATATAGCAATGAGGTCGACAAACCGTTCGGTGCTCATCCAGCCGCGCCGCTCCACCTCTTGTTGCAGGAACGATAGAATGGCGTAGCCTCCACCAAAGGAAAAAAGGCCGATGGTAAAGAAGGAGGTGAAAAGTTGAATCAGCATGCTCATGCTTTCGCCTCCTTTCTAAAGAGAAGAAAGCCCAGCACTGCGCCGGTAAAAATCATCACCACCGGATTAACCTGAAGCCCAATGATCGCCAAAAAAGAACCCAGAGCAATGGCACCCTTTGAAAGCGTGTTCACCGTTCTTCGGCCAATCTGCCAGACGGCCATCACAATCATGGCCACCACGGCCGCGCGGATTCCAGAAAAGGCTTTCTGCACCCAGGGCTGATCGAAATAGGGCGTTAAAAAAGCGGCGACCAATAAAATAACGACCAATGAAGGCGTCGCCACACCGGCCGCGGCCGCCAGCGCACCGGGAATCCCGCGTTTACGATAGCCAATCAGCGTGGCGGTGTTCATGGCAATAATGCCGGGGATAGATTGGCCGAGGGCATAAAAGTCGACCATCTCTTCGGCAGAAATCCACCCTTTGGAATCAACCACCTCGGACTTCATGAGCGGAAACATGACATAACCGCCACCGATGGTGATGGCACTGACGCGTAGAAAAACAAAAAAAAGCTCCAATAGCTTCGGAATTTCCGATTTTTTAGCCATTGGAACCTTTTTAGTTGGGTGTTGCGTTGGAGGTTAGTAGCTCACGCAAGAGGCGTGAAGCGCATTAATTTTTTCGGCGATGTCTGCAATTACCGAGCAATCGACCGATTCGTTAGTTCGCAACAACGCCAATGAGTTTTTGCCGGAGGAATCGTGCGGGTTACGCATGTCGGCAATATTAATTCCAGCGTCGGCCAAAGCCTTACCAATTTGGCCGATTACGCCTGGGCGATCCTCATAGATGAAGAGTACCGCGCTTCCGATGGGCTCGAAATAGAGTTTATCGAAATCGTTAATCCGCGAAATCATCATATTGCTTTCGGCCACGGTACCCCGAACGCTAATGCGCTGGAAGTGCGCCGCATCGACGGAGGTGGTGACATCGACCGTGATGGAATTGCCGTAGCCCTTGCTGGTGTCGGTTTCACGATTGAAATATTCCACACCCATTTCCTTGAGATACTCAAGTGCGGCATCATAGCCCAGCGTGCGATCAAAGTCGTCGCTCAATGCGGCCACGATCTGCACCAGCAACCAATCCCCGTATTTGGCAAGGTCGCCATAGAAACTGGTTTCGATCAATTTCATCTGCTTGTTGCCACCGGCAATTCCTCGGCAGGTGTGCGCCAGCGCAAAGGCCAGCTCGCTATAGGCTTTATCAAGCCCTTCCGGTACATCGCGGTTTACAACATAGGAGGCAATGCCTTTATCGTCGTAGCCGACCAGTTGCGTCGCCGAACGAAGCGCCGCGTTATAGTTTGCCTCGCTGGTACTGGCTCCAAGGTGCGGCAGCATGATGTCGGCAATATCGGTGACGGATTTGTCGCCGGCCGCATCTTTGTCATACACATCGTTCAAGAAACGAAGCTCTTTATCGGCCTTAAGGTCGCGCAGGTCGTCTTCGTTTAGAATCCCAGCCCGGGCACAGTTAATAATGGTGGCCCCGTTTTTCATGCGCGAAAATAGCGATTTATTAATGATCCCGCGCGTTTCGTCGTTTTCCGGCATGTGCAGGGAAATGTAGTCGCACTGCGCAAAGATTTCGTCGAGATCGGCCGATTCAGCCCCGAGGTCGCGAGCGCGTTCGGCGGAGAGGAAGGGGTCATAGGCCAAAACCTTGACCTCAAAACCGGAGAGCCGCTTGGCGACCAACTGACCAATGGCTCCGAAGCCAACGATGCCAACCGTTTTACCGGTGATCTCTTTGCCCATGAAATCCTTCTTTTCCCATTTACCCGAGCGCGTGGAGGCATCGGATGGAATGATGTGGCGCGCATCGGCCAACATGAGCGCAACCACCTCTTCGGCAACCGCATTGGCATTGGCCCCCGGCGTGTTCATAACATCAATTCCTTTTAAACGGGCATACTTGGTGTCGATCGTGTTATAGCCCGCACCCGCCCGAATCACGACTTTCAGAGCAGGCATGGCATCGATAATTTCCGGAGTCACCTTTTCGGAGCGAACAAAAAGGGCATAGGTGTCGGGATGCTGGGAAGCCAGCGTTGTGAGATCAACAGAGTCGTCCTGGACAACCGTGTAGTCTCCATGCTGTTTGAGTGTTTCGCGGGCTACCGCATTAAGTTTGGTCGGGATCAGTACCTTTTTCATTCAGTCCTCTTCGTTAGGGGTTGGAAAAACGAGCGCCACATTAAGCAGGCTTCCCGCAGGAATCAAGCTTTGACAAATCCATTTTTTCTGAGACAGTTCTCGCCTCCAAACGGATGCCAATATGAACAGAAGAATACACCTGCTAAACAGCCTCGTCGCCACCCTACTTTTTTCCGGATGCATGGGCTATAATCTCGGCGGTTCCCGCCCCGAAGGCGTTGAAACCGTGACTCTGGCCTCGGTCGTGAATACATCCGGCGAACCAAGTATCGAACTACAAGTTACCCACGCTATGCGCCAGCGCATTCAATTCGACGGACGCATGAAGCTGGTTAATTCGCCAAAAAACGCGGATGCAGTCATCGAGATCACACTCACTAAATATTCCCTCACCGCGATCTCCTACCGCTCCGACCTGCGCACCACGCCGGAAAGTTACCGCCTACGCATCACAGGCGTGGCCGAACTTAAAGATGCCCAAACCGGCGAAACGCTTTCAACATCGAGTACCTACGGCGAATCGACCTTCGATTTCGAATCCGATCTCACCTCATCCAAACGCGATGCACTGCCCGAAGCGGCAAAAGAGATCAGCAAATTCATACTCGACGATCTGATTGAACGGTGGTAACCGGCGGGTAAAGCACGCAGGCTTAAACGGCTTGCGCTTCCCACCTAAAGACTAAGTCGTAGACGCGACGCCCTCCTCGCATTTCCTCCGCTAAAGGCATAAAAAAAACCCGCTCAGTGGCGGGTTTTTCAATCGAACTGCTTTTGTTTTGCAACTTAAGCAATTTTGCTCAACGCATTCGTTGCATTTGTTTTGCGACGAATCGCGGTGTTTTTCTTCATGATTCCAGCCTTGGCGGCTTTATCAAGGATAGAGCTATACGAGCGTAGTGCAGTCTGTCCGGCTTCGGAATCATTTGCTTCCAATGCCGCAATCATACTGCGACGAGCGCCTTTAATACGAGTACGAACCTGTACGTTGCGGTCGTATTGCTCGGCATTTTTGCGCATTCTTTTTTTGGCGCTTTTAAGATTCGGCATATCAAGTTACTCCGTTTAGTCAAATTTGTTCTACTTACTGGAAAAGAAGGGTCGGATAATAGCGAGAGGGTTTATGAAGTCAACCCGCAAATTCGTTGAAATTCAAGGGCAAGGAGTTCCGGCATCAAACTGTTCGTCCAGCGGGGATTCTCAAACGTCCCCACAGCTCCTTTTTACCGCACAACTCCCCAGTGTTCTCGGAAGGGCCAATACACCAAAAAGGCCGGCCCTTGGAAATCGTTCCGCGGAACTCCTCCGAAAAAGCGACCATCAAGGCTCATATTTGTTTTGGTATTATCACCCATCATTAAATATTCATCGTCACCAAGCTGAATAAAAGAATCTTCATTCACCAACCGCGATCCCTGCGTGGTGTTGTGCCCTCCACTATAGATTGGATCGGTAGCCATTTTTTCAAACATGGGCGGATTGGAAACCACTTGACCATCCGCCACCAACCGGCGGTTCTTGATCTGAATCTTTTCGCTCGGAAGCCCAACCATCCGTTTGATATAGAACGTATCCTTGCGCACCCGCGAATCGGTAATGCTTCGGGTATCAAACACCGAGATATCCCCGCGCTCGGGATTCATGAAATTATACTTCATCTTATTGACCAAAATATGATCCCCAGCAATTACACAGGCACTCACGATGAGATCGCCTTTGACGTAGGATTTTTTAAGCAACGAACGATAGCCCAGAGGCGTTTTCTCCAGAACTAGCTCCCTCATATAGACCGGAATTTTATGTTGTACCCCCCCGATTTGAACGAGATAAGCATCCCTTTCCTGTTGCAGATCTTCAACCGGTCCCGAAACCGTGGCCCGGATCTCTTTATAGGATGTTCCTGTTATCAACCATTTTGGAAACTTAAGGATCGGATTATCAAATGCCCCCGGAGCGGCCTGGGCTTCGATCGTTATTCCATTGAGCGTGGGTTGCATTGATCCCGTTGGAATCTTAAACGGCTGAAAGAAAAAGGCCCGGATCGCCATCGCAGCACCGAGCGCCACAATAACGACTTCAATATTTTCCCGTATCCCCGATGTATTTTTCGTGGGATACACCTTATCGGTTGCCGCGTCCAATACTTGGAGTGCTTTTTCGACCGGTCCCTCGCCCGTCTTTCGGATTTCGCAAACCACTGCTTCGGCGATTTTAAGAGCCTCAATATCTTTCGGATCGGCAATATCTTCCCGCATATGCCGCGCGTGGCGCGCGGCGTGCAAATATTCTTTCAGCTGCTTCCGCAGTTTTCGTTTTTTCAAAAGTCCAATCATTGGAAAAATCCTTTGCGCATCATTTTTTCACCGTCGAAATTTAACACTCTTATTGCGTATTCGTTTTCAGAACAGCGATGAAGGCCTCTTGCGGAATATTCACTTTCCCGATCTTCTTGAGCTTTTTCTTTCCTTCCTTCTGACGTTCGAGCAACTTGCGTTTCCGGGAAATATCGCCGCCGTAGCACTTGGCCGTCACGTCTTTTCGGTAAGCCTTAATGGTCTCGCGCGCAATAATTTTGCTATTGATCGCCGCCTGAACCGCCACAGCAAAGGCCTGACGCGGAATCACATCGAGCAACGACTTACACATTTGTCGCCCACGGAACTCTGCTTTGGATCGATGCAAAATACTGGAGAACGCATCCACCACTTCGCTATGAATCATGATATCCATGCGAACGAGCTCGGACTCCCTATAATCCGCGTATTCGTAGTCCATCGAGGCATAGCCCCGGCTAATGGTTTTAAGCTTGTCGTAAAAATCAATGAGCACCTCATTCAACGGCATGTAGCAGGTGAGCATCACCCGATGCCCATCAATTGAATCGGTTTTCATGATTTGCCCGCGACGATCCATAATTAGTTTCATCATTTCGCCGAGGTAGTCTGTTGGGCAGATAATCGTGGCATTAATCATGGGCTCTTCGATGTGCGCAATATGGCTCACGTCGGGCAAATACATCGGGTTATCAATCTCTTTCACATCACCATTATTCATGACCACGCGGTAGACCACATTCGGATACGAAGAAATGATGTCCAAATTATACTCTCGGCGCAGGCGTTCCATGATGATTTCCATGTGCAACAACCCGAGGAAGCCGCAACGAAACCCGAAACCGAGCGCAATAGACGACTCCGACTGAAACGAAAACGAGGCATCGTTGAGGCGCAGTTTATCCATACTCGCGCCGAGCTTTTCGTAGTCGCTCGTTTCTACGGGATAGATCCCCGAAAAGACCATCGGGTGAATTTCTTTAAAGCCGGGCAAAGCATCGGGGGCGGGCATTTTTGCGAGCGTAAGCGTGTCGCCAATCTGGATTTCCGAAGCATCCTTAATATTGGCAATCACGTAGCCAACCGAACCTTCCTCCAAGACTTTACCCTTCTCCATTTCCGGCGTAAAAATGCCGACTTCCTTAATCTCGTAATCTTCGCCGGAGCTCATTACGCGCACTTTATCGCCCGCTTTCAGTGTTCCACTAAACAAGCGCATGTAGACCACCACGCCGCGAAAGGCGTCGTATTTCGAGTCAAAAACCAGTGCCCGGGTAAATTTATCCTTCGAGGGTTCCGGCGGCGAAAAGCGTTCCACCACAGCCTCCAGCACCTCTTCAATGCCAATCCCCTTCTTGGCGCTAATCTGCAGTGCATCCGTTGCTTCGATCGCGAGAATATCCTCAATCTGCTGGCTCACCTCGTCGATATCCGCATTCGGCATTTCGATTTTATTGAGCACCGGAATAATTTCCAGCCCGTTCTCGTTTGCTAAATGCGTGTTCGAAACCGTCTGCGCCTCCACCCCCTGAGCCGCATCTACCACCAAAATCGCACCCTCGCACGCCTGCAGACTGCGGGACACTTCATAGGAAAAATCGACGTGACCGGGCGTATCGATCAAATTGAAGGTATAGACGTTTCCATCCTTCGCCTTATATTTCATCGTCACCGGGTGCGCCTTAATCGTGATGCCACGCTCGCGCTCCAGATCCATCGAATCGAGCAACTGCTCCTTCATTTTGCGATCTTCAACAGTATGCGTCAGCTCCAACATACGATCGGCCAGCGTCGATTTGCCGTGGTCGATATGGGCGATAATTGAAAAATTTCGAACTAAACTAAGATTGGTCATAATATTACACAAAAAGGTTTCGAGCATCTCCGCCCACAAAAAATGAGCGTATAAACTACCGAAGCCCCCTCCAAAGGTCAAGCGCGTCGCCGTGCAATCAAAAGCCGAAAACGACGCAGATCCTTTTATACTTTAACGAGGTAATTTTATGACTAGGAGGCCTATTGGCGCTTCTCAACAGTCGGTCACCCCCCTCCTGAAGCATTCAAAAAAGGTGCCCTTTTTAAGAATTCACCTTAAATGATTTGATAAACTCGCCCCCATTTCTTATAAATTTCCACCGAATAATAGCCGTATTTTAATGGCATTATTTTAGATATAAGCCCCACTTCTCCCGATTAGGAGAAATAATCAAGGATGAATAAACATGAAAGCAATGACCCCAAAAGCTATTTTTATTATGATGCTTTTGCTTTGTTCGAGCCAACTGGCAACAGCACAGCATACCTTTGAACCAACCATCCCCTCGCTGAAACACTACGAATGCCCCGAGTGGTTCAGCGATGCCAAGTTTGGAATTTATATTCACTGGGGAATCTATTCCATTCCGGAGTTTGGCGAATGGTATGCCCACGAGATGTACCGCGAAGGAACAGAAAGCTACAACTACCATGTAGAAAAATATGGCCACCCCAGTAAGTTTGGCTACAAAGATTTTATCCCGATGTGGAAAGCCGAAAAATTCGATGCGGACCAGATGGTCGCTACCTTCAAAAAAGCCGGAGCCAAATACTTCACGCCCTGCGCTGTTCATCACGATGGATTTGATTTATGGGATTCGAAACATACCCGCTGGAACTCGGTTAACATGGGCCCCAAGCGCGATATCATCGGCGAATTCCGGGCTGCTTCGATTAAACAAGGACTCCATTTCGGGGTCACCACACATCTGGCCCGCACGCTTAGCTGGATGCAAACCTCGCATGGCGCCGATAAAAAAGGCGAAAAAGCCGGAGTGGCTTATGATGGCGCAAATCCCGAATTTCAGGATTTCTACATGAAACCCAATAGAACCAGCCGCTACGAAGCCCTCGATGTCGAAGAAGATTGGGCCGAAATGTGGTACAAGCGATTAGCCGATCTAATCGATCAACATCGCCCTGAATTAATTTACTTAGATAGCGGCATCCCGTTTTTAGCCGATGATGGAAAAATCGGCATGAAGCTGATGTCCTACTTCTACAACCGGAATACGGAATGGCATGGCGAACATCATGGCGTATTTAATATAAAAGATCGCGGCCCGCGTCGTTCGTTATATGTTGACGGAGTGAGCACGCTGGACTTGGAACGGTCGAAAGCCGGCCAGACCATCAAAGATCCATGGCAAACGGACGACTCCATTGGTCCGTGGGGATATCGCAAAGGGGCCGAATATAAAAGCGTAAATTGTGTAATTGATAAACTGGTCGATATTGTAAGTAAAAACGGCAACCTCTTGCTCAACGTGCCTCCAAAAGCAGATGGAAGTTTGGATGCCGAAACGCTCGACGTGTTGAAAGGAATTGGAGACTGGTTAGATATTAATGGAGATGCCATTTATACAACCCGCCCCTGGTTTGTTTATGGCGAAGGTCCAAGACGCGAAATGGGACATATGGATCGGACCTCCCCTTACGATGCAAAAAACATCCGCTTTACCCGTTCGAAATACGGTAAAAAATTAAACGTGATTGTTCTGGGATGGCCCGACAAAGACCTCACCTTAAAACAGATTATCGTTGAAGAAAGCGAAGGAGCAACGATTGAATTATTGGGTCACAAAGAGCCCATAAAATACAGCGTAGACCCCGACGGCGCCCTCACCCTCAAAATTCCTAACTTAAAGGTGGAAGATCGTCCGTGCAAACATGCGTATAGTTTCCAGCTGACTGGGTTTAAACTAACGGCTCCGGAACCGTGGAATATGGATCAAAAAAATATTCCACCCGTTCCCGAAGCGCCTATTTTAACCCCATAAGCCAGTCCCCTTCCGGAAAACAGAAGCGGCTGCGATTTCTAAACCAATCCCAGACCGCTTTTTTGATTTCCCTCCCTCCTCTATACGAGGCGGGAGGAAAATCACCCCAGCACTCCGGGGTATAATTTCATCCGCCATTGACTCCTCCTTCAAACCCATCCGGGCAAAATACCCCCCTTTTTTCTATTCACTATTTTGGAGCACCTTTCATGAGAATACTTTCAGGCATACAGCCTTCGGGCAAACTGCATATCGGCAACTATTTTGGCATGAAGAAACCGGCGATCGAACTGCAAGAACAGGGCGAGGCCTATTATTTTATTGCGAACTATCACGCAATGACCACTGTGCAGGATCCGGCGGCTTTGCGAGAAATGACGGCGGATGTGGCGTTAGACTTTTTGGCGTGCGGAATCGATCCAAATAAAACCGCGTTTTATCGTCAAAGTGATGTGCCGGAAGTACACGAGTTGGCTTGGATGCTTTCCACCCTAACCCCAATGGGGCTACTCGAACGCTGCCATTCCTATAAAGACAAAATTGCCAAAGGTGTTGCCGCGACACACGGCCTGTTTGCTTATCCGGTACT
>JAUUYK010000146.1 GCA_030588285.1 Kiritimatiellales bacterium | reverse complement strand
CACCCACTGAAAAAGCCCCCAGCCCCCCACCCTGCTCCCGCCCCCCCCCCCCAGCTTCGAAAGGCAGCGAGAGAGATCGATATGAACCCCATCAACCATGGCCAGTGCCAACACAACGAAGATGGCGGCAATCGCTAGGTTAAACCATGGGTTGGACTGGATGGTTCCGAATTGCGATCCCGTTAATACGACGATCACCCCAAGCAAACCGTAAGCAATTGCAATACCCACCCCATAGGTGGCTCCCAAGGCAAAGCCTCTGCTTTTCGAACCGGCCTGCGCGCCGGCCCCGATAATGGCCAGATTGATCGGGATCATCGGCAGGACGCACGGCGTCAGATTAAGAAGCAGGCCCCCGACCAGAATAAAGATAATGGTTAGCAACAAACCGGACTCCCGAACAAAAGCCACGGGATCGGTTAAGAACAGCCGGAATCCGCTGACCCCTTCTGCAGCCCCCCCCGACTCCGCTTCGTCTAAAAAATCCAAAAATGGGCCGGCCTTTTTATACCCCGCATCCATGGCCTGCACATCAAAGCCTTTTAGTTCATTTATCCAATCGTCAGAAACCGTTTCAGCAGCATCAGATGGTGAAGGAACAACCGCCGTTCCCTTTAATTCCACCATTTTATTTTGCGGTATAAAACAAACTTCGTCGTTACAACCCCAATATTTCACCTGAAATGCCTCGCCCCCACCTTTGGCCGGAGCCCAAGCGTATACGGCGGAAAAATCCTTGTTAAAAACGGGCTTTGGTTTACCCGAATTGGGATCGGCAATAATGGCCGTCTCCGCCAAACGGATGACTTTTTGCTGATTCCCGAGCGCATCGGTTACTACGAAATGGTCCGCATATAGATAATGGGCCGCAGGAATAGAAACATCCACCTTCACCTCATTGCCCTCTAATCGAGCCTCAACCGTGAAGGGATCGCCAAATTGGGCAAATGAAGAACTAATAAAACCGAACCACAAAACCAGCACAACTGAAAAAATTTTCATACCATAGTCCTATTCATTTGAATGCGTTCTTCGATGTAGCACCGCTACTATAATTTATTTATCCAATTCGTTGGAACCCGTTTCAGTAGTAGGTCGTACAGCAATACCCGTCGATTGGGGAACCTTCATCATTTTATTTTGCGGCATAAAACAAACTTCGTCGTTACAGCCCCAATATTTTATATGGAATGCTTCGCCACCACCTTTGGCCGGCGCCCAAGCGTATACGGCAGAAAAATCTGCATTAAAAACAGACTTTGATTTCCCCGTATCGGCGTCCGTAATCTCGGCCGTTTTCGCCAAACGGATGGCTTTTTGTTCATTTCCGAGCGCATCGGTTACTACGAAATGATCCGCATATAAATAATGGGCCGCAGGAACAGAAACATCCACCTTGAGCTCATCGCCATCCAATCGAGCCTCAACCTTAAAGGGATTGCCAAATTGGGCAAACGAAGAACTAATAAAACCGAATAATAAAACCACCGCCACTGAAATTTTTATCATACTATATTCCTGTTTATTTGAATGTTTCCTTCGACATAGCACTGCTACTATAGTTCATTAAATCATGCGTAAAAGATTATATGAAAAAAATAACCCCCCCCAAAAAAATCGCCCTCGATATAATACAGGTTTTACAGAAAAACGGCTATATGGCCTTCTTTGCTGGCGGGTGTGTCCGAGATGAGCTGCTCGATCGAGAGCCAAAAGATTACGACATTGCTACCGATGCCTTTCCGGAAGAAGTTGAAGCCCTCTTTCCCCGCACCCTTCCCATCGGAAAATCCTTCGGCGTAATCGCGGTGATGGAAGGAAAAGAAATGGTCGAAGTGGCCACCTTCAGAGAAGAGGCTGGAACACTCGATGGACGACATCCCGAAACCATCACCTTTAGTGCCGCCAAAGAAGATGCCCTTCGGCGCGATTTCACGATCAACGGCATGTTTTATGATCCCGTCAAAAAGCAACTGCACGACTATATCCACGGGAAGCGCGATCTCAAAAAAAAGGTCATCAGCGCCATCGGCAATCCAGCAGAACGCTTTCATGAAGACCACCTGCGCATGCTGCGGGCCATCCGCTTCACCCATACCCTCGGCTTTACGCTCGAACCCAAAACCGAGGCCGCCATTTCAAACCTGGCGCACCTCATCACCAAAATAAGTGTCGAACGCATTGAATCGGAATTCACCCGCACACTCACCGACAGCCCAAAACCCGGAGAGGCTCTCCGACACCTGCATGAAATTGGCCTACTTCAATACATTCTCCCCGAAATTATCCCCATGGTTGGTCAAAAACAACCGCCCCAATTTCACCCCGAAGGCGATGTTTTTATGCATACCTGTCTCATGCTAAATCTCATGAAACAAAATGATTCCTTCACCAACCGCGAACTGGCCTACACCATTCTACTGCACGATGTCGGGAAACCCGCCACAGCATCCATCGGCCCCGGAACCGATGAAAAACCGCGCATTCGCTTCGACGGCCATGCTCAGGCTGGAGCCGATCTGGCCGAAACAATTTTGACCCGGCTCAAACTTCCGAACAAAGAAAAACGGCGGATCGTTGACTCCATTCGCGGGCATATGCGATTTATGGATGTGCAGAAAATGCGTACGTCCACGCTCCGAAAAATGATTGGGGCCGAAACCTTCGACCTAGAAATGGAACTGCACCGCGTCGACTGCCTGGGGTCCCATGCCCAGCTCAACAACTATGACTACGTGCAAAGCTATCAAGAAAAAATGGCCAATGAACCGATTCTTCCCGAACCCTGGATTCGAGGCAACGACCTGATGGCGATTGGAATTAAGGAAGGCCGACTCATCGGTCAGATTCTAACAGAAGCCTACGATGCTCAAATGGAAGACCGCTTTACCTCGCGTGAAGAACTTTTGAACTGGATTCAATCCGAATACCGATAAAAAAATATCATTTTTAAATCGAGTAAAGTGCGGGCTAATTTTGATTACCGGTGATTATGATTCCGCATGGCACGCTGCGTGTCGCGGGCCGATTCACGATCCTTGATCGTATTTCGCTTATCCACCACATTCTTCCCTTTCGCGAGGCCAATTTTCAACTTCACCTTGCCACGAACGAGATAGAGTTTGAGCGGAACAATCGTCAGCCCTTTCTCACGGATCTTGCTGTAGAGCCGATCAATCTCTTTGCGATGGAGCAACAACTTTCGCTCGCGGGTCTGATTATGGTTATAAATATTTCCATGCTCGTAGGGCTGAATCGTGCAACCAATGAGATAGGCCTCCAAATGATCATCAATATGGATATACCCCTCCTGGATACTCACATTCCCTTGTTTTACCGATTTGACCTCGGTTCCTGTAAGCACCATACCCGCTTCGACATTTTCTAGAATTTGAAAATCGCGCTGTGCCTTACGGTTGGTGGCCAATACGCCAGACCCCGCATTATTTTTCTTTTTATTTTTCCCAGCCATTGGAATAAAATTCCTATTTTCTATTTTCTGAATTCTAACCAAATTTAAGACTCAGAAAAAGGAAAAGCTCAAAACATGACGTTTTGAGCTCTACATTGTGAAATAGTTAGGCCGATGCTTACAGCAAGATCGAGGTATCAAAATCAAAGCCGGCCTCTTCTGTTTCCTCGGGAGTATGAATCATCTCAACCGTCAACAGCCCCAGAGCAATTTCCTTGAGTACAAGATCATGATTATCCTGCTCAGCATGATCCTTCTTAACCATCGGGCGCGCGCCGGAATTCAACTGACGGGTACGATAGGAAATCAAATTGACCAATACGGGGAGATTCGTGATTTTTTCTTCGGCAGTACTCAAATATTCGAAATTCATAAGTTT
>JAUUYK010000077.1 GCA_030588285.1 Kiritimatiellales bacterium | reverse complement strand
GGACTCATGGCGCTTGTTTCGCGCGATTATCCAACGGCGAAGGAATATGCGGCGCAGAGCGCCACGGATCCGAGTCCAAAATATCGCCATGCCTCCGCTTGGCTATCGGTTTTGATTGCCTCGGAAACCGTGGGAAAAGATCAAATGGATCCCTACTATCAAAAATTGATTGAAATGGACCCGAATATTGACAGCATGGAAGATGCTAAGGTTGAGGTGCGCCTCGTCGGACGCGACCTTAAATCGCTCCGGAAGCAGCTGAACGCCCGTTGATTCACAAAAAGATCGGATGGGTGAAATCCCTTTCCCTGAAATAAAGCTATGACACTTCGAGGAAGTAAACAAAAAGGGCGGAAATGGAAGATCGTCATCCTGGTTTTGGTTGTGGGTTGGGTCGTTCAGGAAAGTCGATTTTACTTTCCGAAGTGGATCCGTCCGCCCAAAGAAAGGCAACCCATTGAAGTAACGCTGAAAACAACCGCCTATTGCCATTGTCGGCGATGCTGCAGCTATAAATGGTTTTTGTTTATTCCCTATCAGAAGCGCGGAAAATTTAACTATCGAATGAAGCACGTTGGGATAACTTCGTCGGGAGCGCAGGTGCGCCCGGGCACGATTGCCGCCGATACAACCCTATATCCGTATGGAACCATCATGCATATTCCAGGCTATGGCTATGGCCGCGTTGAAGATACCGGAGGGGCGATAAAAGGGCCACATATCGATCTCTATCGACCCAACCACGGATTTGCTCGAATGTGGGGGGTACAGACCAAGAAGGTTCGAGTTTGGTTGCCTCCAAAAAAAAGAGACAAAATGGCGGCCAAAAAATGAATGCAGGTTCATAAGGCATTTGTATTGCTCACGAATGGAAAGTATTTTATAAAGATCAAAATTGTATAAGGGAGATTTATCATGAAAGTGTCAGTAAAGAGTTTGATTTGTATCGCGGTTCTCGGTTCTGTTATGGCTTCAAGTGCTCAAACCAAATTTCCATTGCGGGTTGATATCGATGTATCAACAAAACGCAAAAAAATAAATATCGGCGCCGGACGGGATGGCGAAGCCAAAACGGAGCAAATCTCGGTTCGTGTGAAAGTTCGTAAATCCAGTGGGCAGCCTTGGACCGATCCGGTTTCTGCCGAGCTCTATGTGATTGGCAAGCAAATTCACACCGGATATTTCGGCATCATTGATGTGCAGAAAGGCGAATTTAACTTCACCAAAGAAAATGACAACACCTTCGAATACACCAGCCCTACCTATTCGCTGGGTCGCACCTCTGGCAACATAAACGTCGGCGGTTCCTATGAAACCTATGTGGTTGTTATTTCGGATAAGGATGGAAAAATCATCGATACCCGCTCGGGTCGGAGCCTTTCGGAAAAAGGCATCGCTGTCATTCGCGAACTCGGACCGAAAACGCTCTTCGATAGAGACGGGAATGTTGTTGGTAAAGCGGATGGATCTGCCTTCAAAGCGGCCATCCCCGCAGCAATTCGTTCAAACCGCTAAAACTAATTAGGGGTCTTTAAATTGATAAAAGCGGCTCCCTCGAGGAGTCGTTTTTTTTGTGTCAAAAGGAGCTAAAGGATAAAACATCCAAAAAGCCCCTTGCTTTGCCTCCATCGATTCCTGTATTTTCACCGTCCGTTTGTAACAAAAACGGGCCTGTAGCTCAGTTGGTCAGAGCAGGAGACTCATAATCTCTTGGTCGTGGGTTCAAGTCCCTCCAGGCCCACCACTCTAAAACCTCGTTATCTTCAAAGATAGCGGGGTTTTTCTTATGTATGCGTAATAACCAAGCGTCCTCGCAGAGAGGGTCGTGCCATGGAGTGGCGCGTGCTCTGGCGGGAGAACGGAGCGTTGGCGGGCAGATGAAGTGAGGAACTCCGAAGGAAAACCTTCGACATTCGCCTCGCCTTGTTGAATATTCTGCGATTCAATTTTGAATGATTAGGAACGATCCCATGAGCAAAGCCCCATCGAAGTACTATGTAACTACGCCGATCTACTATGTGAACGATAAACCGCATATCGGCCATTCCTACACGACTATTCTCGCCGACGTGCTGGCGAACTACCATCGCCTACTCGATGTGCCGACTCATTTTTTGACCGGAACCGATGAGCATGGGCAAAAGGTGCAGCAGGCCGCCGATGCCAATGGCATTACCCCGCAGGAGCAGTGCGATCAAACCGTCGTTCGTTTTCAGGAGCTGTGGAAGCGTCTCGATATTAAAAACGACGACTTTATTCGGACCACTGAAATCCGCCATAAAAAGGTGGTTCAGGAAACGTTGCAGGAGTTATTCGATAAAGACGAAATCTATAAGGCCGAATACGAGGGCTGGTATTGCGTGGGTTGCGAGCGTTTCTTTACCGAAAAGGATCTCGTGGATGGGAATTGCCCCGAGTGCAGTCGCAAGGTCGACTCTATCGTTGAATCGAACTATTTCTTCCGCATGGGCAAATATCAGGAATGGCTCATCGACTATATCGAAACTCACCCCGACTTTATTCAGCCCGCTTTCCGCGCCAACGAAACCCTTGGATTTTTAAAAACCAAGACCTTGCAGGATCTCTGTATTTCCCGTCCCAAATCGCGCCTCGCGTGGGGGATTGATCTGCCGTTCGATACCGATTTTGTGACCTATGTCTGGTTCGATGCGCTGATTAATTATATCTCTGCGGTCGGTTATAAAAGCGATGAAGAGCAGTTTAAGAAGTGGTGGCCATGCTCCTGCCATCTGATTGGCAAAGACATTCTCACCACGCACACGGTCTATTGGCCGACGATGCTCAAGGCGATGGAAGTTGAAATGCCGAAATCGATCTTTGCCCACGGGTGGTGGCTGACCGGCCGCACTAAAATGAGTAAGTCGCTCGGCAATGTGGTTGATCCGATGGATATGATCGATTCCTACGGGGTCGATGCTTTTCGTTATTTCCTCATCGCCGAAATGACCCTCGGACAAGATGCCTCCTTCACCGAAGAAGCTTTCGTGAAACGGTATAATGCGGACCTCGCTAATGACCTCGGCAACGTCACCAACCGTGTCCTGAATATGATTAGCCGCTATTGCGACGACAAAATGCCCGCGCCAACGAAAGGGGAATTTGATACCACATTGGAAGAGAAGCTATGGAAGGAAACGGTCGTGGCTGCCGATGAAATGGGCCCGATGATTGGGAATATGAAGTTGGATAGTTCGGTGGCGATGGTGATGACGGCCGTTCGGAAAATTAATGTTTTTCTCCAAGAACGCGCTCCATGGAGTTTGGCTAAGCAGGACGGTGCTGAGGCGGAAGTGGCACACTGTCTCTACACCGCCGCTGAATGCCTGCGGGTTTGTGCGGCGCTGCTTTATCCCGTGATGCCCGAAAAAATGCTAGCCCTGCGTACCGCGCTGGGTATGGCCGATGCCGTGCCGCACCTCGGTAAACTTACCGAGTTCGGCGTGCTCGTCGCCGGCTCCGCCGTCACACAACCCGGCGCACTTTTCCCGCGGATTGAGGTTAAAAAAGTGGACGATCAAAAGTCGAAAGATCAGCAGGTCGAAAATCAAAAATCGGCCAAGAAAAAGAAGCCGAAAGCGGAACCCAAAACTGAAAAATCGGCCGACGGCTTGATCACTTTCGATCAGGTGATAGCGGTAAATCTAAAAACCGCCGTGGTGCTTGAAGCGGAAAAAATCGACGGGGCAGATAAATTGCTCAAACTGCAGGGCGATTTGGGCGATGAAAAACGCCAGCTCGTCGCGGGAATTGCCGAGCACTACACCCCAGAAGAATTGGTCGGGAAAACCATTGTCGTGGTGGCGAATCTTAAACCGGCAAAATTACGTGGGGTAAAATCGGAGGGCATGTTGCTCGCGGCCTCCCTTGGCGATGACCTTAAACTGGTGACGGTTGAGGGGGATTTAGGGGCTGGCGCGGCGGTGAAATAGGACGGTTTAACAACGGGTAAAAAACCTTTGTTTAATGGACTTTTTGCGGCACTCGACGATCCGTCAATATTGGTTTAGAATTAAATTGCAACCCCGTGGGGCAACTGCAATGTTAGACACACGTTTTTTCAACTGTTGCGTTGGACGTGCAGGTGATTTGTTTTATGTGGTTAACTGAGAGGAGTGTTGGGATGAAGAAATTGATGACAATGGGTATGGCAGCTGTGATGGTTGCAGGTTTTGCTGTGGCACAATGCGATGTCGTTATGGTTGGTCAGGCTCCTGCCAATAATTCCTCGGCAACAGAAGTAACCGCCGAAGTGGCTTTGGTTTCAGCCCATGTATGGCGTGGACAAGTTCGTAATAATGATTTTGTAATGCAATCGCAGATTACGGCCTCCAGTCACGGTTTCAGTGTCAATGTTTGGGGAAACTACGACCTCGGTAAGAGCTCCGTCGGAAGTCAGAATGACTTTTCTGAAATGGATGTTTCGTTGGCGTACACGATTCCGCTCGATTTCAACGATGTGGTTTTTGATGTTGGATTGATCAACTACAACTATCCTGCCAATGGCGATCGCCTAGTTGATCCTTCGGGAACAACAGGTGTTAACTATAAATCCACCACTGAAGTTTTTGGTAAAGCCTCGTTACTGAGCCTGCGCGATTATGTCATTCCGTCGTTCACGCTGTTTGGCGATGTTAATCAGGCCCACGGCGTTTACATGTTGTTCGACATCGTTGCTCCTTATCAGGTAAGCGATTACCTGTGGGTTGAAGGTGGCGCTTCTGCCGGTTGGGGAAACACCTCGTATAACGACTACTACTGGGGTGGCAATAAGGATAAAGGATTCAACGATTTCAACTTTTACGGTAACGTGAGCTACGAAATCTTCGAAAACCTGACCGCATCGGCAAACGTGACCTACACCTTTCTCGATGGCGGTGCAATCAACAATGCAGCGAAGGACCGCTATGAGAACAACAAAAAACTCTGGGGCGGCGTGAACATTGCATACGATTTTTAATCGAGCGCTAAACGCTTAAGCAAACGTCCCGCACTCCGGGGCGTTTTTTTTGGTTTGGTCGAAAGCCGATGAATCGCTAAACTCGCATAAATTTTGAAAACTAAAAGAGGTCAAAGCCATGAATGAACTGCTGAACCTATTGAAACAGAATGCACTCGAAACACCGGAAAACCTGGCGAAACTACTCGGGCTATCCGTTGACGAGGTGAAACAGAAAATTGCCGACTATGAAAAGAACGGGGTAATTTGCGCGTATCAGGCCATCGTGAATGAAGAAAAACTCGATACTTCGCTCGTTACGACCGTGATTGAGGTAAAGATCACGCCGGAGAGCGACGGCGGTTTCGATCGTATTGCCAACCGTATCAGCCAATTCCCCGAGGTAGAGTCGGTCTATTTAATGTCAGGCACATTTGATTTGCTCCTCTTTATAAAAGGCCGGACGATGCATGAGGCCGCTGGCTTTGTAAGCGAAAAACTGGCCATTATGCCGGGAATCACCTCAACCGCGACGCATTTCATGATGAAGACCTACAAACACAACGGCATACTCATGCAGACGGGGGAAGCCGATGAACGCCTCAAAGTCTCTCCGTAGCCGTATTGCCAAAACCGTCCGCAATATTCCGCGCTCGGGTATTCGCGACTTTTTTGAGGTCGTAAGCTCGCGCCAAGGGGT
>JAUUYK010000046.1 GCA_030588285.1 Kiritimatiellales bacterium | reverse complement strand
GCGCTTGAAGGAGGGGAGGACGGCGATCTGGCAGGCAAAGTCGTAGGGAATGTAGGTATCGGGCCGGGTGACGCGGGCTACTTGCACGGAGCGCCCTGCTTTTTCGGCGATGGTGGCGGCGATTTCTCCCCCCATTCCGGCGGTTTGGTTATCTTCGTGAACGACGATGAGTTTGCCCGTTTTGCGGGCGGAGGCGAGTACGGTTTCTTCGTCCCACGGGAAGATGGTGCGCAGATCGATGATTTCGGCGTTGATGCCGATTTCGGATAAGGCCTCGGCGGTGCGTTCGCAGATGGGAATGGAGCCGCCGTAGCTGACGAGGGTGATGTCTTGTCCGGTGCGGGTGATGCGGGCTTTGCCGATGGGGACGTAGTGTTTTTCGATGTCGGCGGAGGTGGTGTTGGAGCGGTCGTTAATGAGGCTTTTTGGAAAGAGGAAGATGGAGCGCCGACCGGATTCGAAGATGGCGTTGAGCAGGCCGGCGGCATCGGCGGCAGTGGAGGGCATGAAGACGTCGACTCCCGGCACGTGGGCGCAGAGGGCTTCCATGGTTTGCGCGTGATAGGGGCCGAGGCCGGGGCGGTAGCCTCCGGAGATGGACATGATGAGCATGGGGGTTTCCCACTGGCCGTTGGTGCGCCAGTGCATGGCCCCAATTTCAGAGAGGATGTGGTTGTAGGCAACGGGTAGAAAATCGGAAAATTGCATGAAGGCAATGGGGTAGTCGCCGGCGAGGGCTTGCCCGGTGGAGACGCCAAGGATGGTGTTTTCGGCGAGCGCGGCGTTGTTGACTTGATCGGGGAAAAGCTGGCTGAGGCCGCGGGTGAGGCCGAAGACATCGCCTTTGGGATCTTCGATGTCTTGCCCGAGTAGGGTGGTTGTTGGGCTGCTGGACAGCTGGGCTTTTAGGGTGTCGCGCATGGCTTCGAGCATGCTGAGGTGCCGGTCATTTTCGGTGCCAAGATATTCCGCCCGCGGTTCGGGGAGGGGCTTTTTGGCGGTGAATACGGCTTGGGGGGTACTGCCTTTGCGGGAGAGGTGGAAGGCGGCATCGACGTGTTCTTTGACTTCGTCTTCGACGGCGGTGATGTCTGCGGTGGAGATGCCGTTGGCGAGCATGGTATCGCGGAGTTTGGCGCAGGGGTCGGCATTTTCGGCGGCATTTTTGAGGTCGGCCTCGGTGCGGTAAACGGATTGGTCGTCGGCGTTGGTGTGGCTTTCGAGGCGTTCGACGTTGAAGACGACGATCTGTGGCCCACGAGTTTCACGCAATGCGGAAACAACGGGACCAAATTTTTCGAGGGCTGAATGCGCGTCGGAGCCATCGATCCGATGGAGGGGTAGGCCGTAGAAGGAGTCGGCTTCGCCGTCGGGCCGGGAGTAGAAGGTGTTGCCTTTGGTGACGGTGGAGAGGGCGAACCGGTTGTCTTCGATGAGGAAGAGTACGGGCAGGTTGGCGCGTACGGCTTCGGCGACGGCTTCGTAGAATTCGCCTTGTTGGGTGGCGCCATCGCCAACGGAGACGAGCACGAAAGGGTTGCCTTCGCTGTTTTTAATGGAGGATGCTGCGCCGACCGCTTGCAGGACGTTGCTCCCCACGAGAGTGGGGGTGCTCATGATGTTGAGCGCACGATCGCACGGGAAGGCGGGCATGCGGCGACCGCTGGAGTTGGATTCGGCTTTGCTGAAGAGGCCGTAGAAAACGGTTTCGTAGGTGACGCCGCGGGCGTAGGCGAGGGCGCGGTCGCGGTAGTGCAGGTGCAACCAGTCGGCTCCGATGAGGTGCGGCGCAAGGGCGGCACTGGCTTCGTGACCCGAGGAGGGGATGTAGAAAAAAACCTCGCCGCGTTGAGCGGCGGCCGATTGTAGCTGGTCGGTGTAGCGGGAGGCGACCATGGGGCGGTAGATTTCGAGTAGTGTTTCTGAAGTAGGTATATTCATGAAAAAATCCGGCTTTTATTAAGCCAAAATAGTACGGGAAGGGGCCTAGTGAGGTCTATTCGTAAATTGGATTATCTCAATTTTTGACATGGGCCGAAATGCCGGATAGTATGCTCTCAATTAAAATTATGATTGGGTAAAGTATGAAAAAGAGAAACGTTGATCTGGTTTGTGATATTGCGGAGTTAATTTCGTTGGCCGATACGGGGCGAACGCGATGCGAGTTGTTGCAGACCGTGGTGACTTCCGTGGCGAAGCATATGCAGGCGGAAGTCTGCTCAATTTACATTTATGACGATGAGGCAAAGGAGCTGACGCTGCGGGCGACGCAGGGGCTGGATCATGCTGCCATCGGCAAGGTTAAGCTGGCGCTGGGCGAGGGGATTACGGGGCGAGCAGTGCGCGAACTCCGACCGATTCGCATTGGCATGGCTTCTGAAAATTCTTCCTACAAATTTTTCCCCGGAATTGAGGAGGAAAAATATGAAGCCTTCCTGGCGGTTCCTATTCTCCGCGGCTTACGGCGTATCGGGGCTTTGGTGGTGCAGGCGAAAGAGGTTAACTATTTTGTTCCAAACGATGTGAAGGCGCTTCGGGCGATTGCGGCCCAGCTGGCGACGATGATTGAAAATGTTCAACTGCTGGATGAGGCCAAAGCGAAGTTGCCTCGGACGGAGAAGATGGTGAAGGTGTTGAAGGAGGGGATTATTCGCGGGCGTTCGGCGAGTCCGGGCACTGCGCGCGGTTCGGCCTATACGCTGGATTCGGTGAATGCAGAAAGCTGTGCGCTTCCCGATCCGAACCGTTCGTTGTGTACGATCGAGGATTTTAATAAGGCGATTGATAAAACCGTGATGCAGATTGAGAAGCTGCAACGGCAGATCAGCGAGAATCTGGCCGATGTGGCCGTGCTTATTTTTAGTGCTCACCTGCTGATTTTAGAGGACGAGCAGTTTGCTGGGCGGATTGGGGGCTTGATCCAGTCCGGAACACCGGGCGTGAAGGCCGTTGCAATCGTTGTGAATGAATATGTTGCCGCATTCTCGAAGAGTAAGATGCCGCTCATTCGCGAGAAAGTGCTTGATGTAAAGGATTTGGGAAATCGATTAACCCGAAATCTGCTGAATGAAGAGGCCGATGAGTGCGACTATCGCGGTCAGATTATAATTGCCCACGAACTGTTGCCTTCTGATATTCTAAAACTTTCGGCGGAGAACGCGGAGGGATTCATTATTAGTAGTGGGGTAACCTCGCATAACGCTATTATTGCCCGCTCGCTCGGCATTCCGATGGTGGCGATTAGCCGTGAATTGGCCGATGGGATTCCCAATGGCGAAGCGGTGTTGATGGATGCTGAGCAAGGCATTGTTTATCTTGATCCCAACGAGGAGATCTATGCGAAGTATCGCGCGCTCGATCGCACCTGGAAAACATTGCATAGCGCCGCCGATGTAAAAGACGAGACTCGAATGAAGTGCGGCGAGCGCATTCATATCTATGCCAATATTAACCTGTTGAGCGATCTCAAACCGGCGCGTGAATTTAAGGCGGAGGGCGTTGGACTCTATCGCTCGGAATTCCCGTTTATTGTGCGAAACGATTTTCCGACCGAAGAGGAGCAGTATCGCATTTATAAAAAACTCGTCGAACAGATGGCGGGGAAGGTCGTGACCTTCCGAACGCTGGATATTGGCGGCGATAAAATGCTTTCGTATTACTCCAATGTTAACGAAGCCAACCCCTTTCTCGGTATGCGCGCTATCCGGTTTTCATTGCAGAATAAAGACATTTTCTGCCAGCAACTTCGCGCCTTTCTGCGTGCCGGCGCGGAAGGAAATACCCGAATCATGTTTCCGCTCATCTCCTCCGTCGACGATTTTTTGGCGGCGCGGGATATTGTTTATACCTGTATGGATGAGCTGGAGAAGGAGGGCGTTGCCTTTAGCCGGGAGACTAAGCTTGGCGTTATGATGGAGCTGCCTTCGGCTGTCGAAGTGGCCCACGAGTTGGCGCAGGAAGCCGATTTTCTTTCGATCGGCTCGAACGACCTTATCCAATATATATTGGCGGTTGACCGGACCAATGAACAGGTTTCCAGTCTTTATCTGGCCCATCATCCGGCTGTTCTTCGGTCGATTAATCGGATTGTTGCCGCGGCCCTTGCGCAGGATCGGGACGTTTCAATTTGCGGCGACCTTTCTGCTGATCCGCATATGCTTCCGTTTCTGTTGGGGATTGGGCTTAGAAATTTCAGTATTGATAGCATTAATACGCCAACGATTCAGCGAATGGCGACTGGAATGTCTAAAGATGAAGCAAAAAATATTTCCGACCAGATGCTTTCTTTTGGACGAATCAGTGAAGTTGAGGCTTTTATGAGCGAGATGGATTTGGTCGACCCCGAAGTGGTTGTTTAAACCGCGAATATGAAATGAATCTACTTCAGAGGAGTTCTATTTATCCCTCGCGAATCCCATTGCTCATTTGTGATGACAAATTTGTAATGACATTTTCATGTAATACATAAATGTTTATTTTGCGGCGGCGGTGTAAAATCTGCATTTTTTATTAGTTGTTCATTTGCAGTCAGATGTGACTTTTTTGATTGCTGGCATACCTCGTGCAATTAGGCACTCGTTCGACCCACATCGATTGGGATGATAACGTGTAACTAACGAGGGATGCTAAATGAATAAACTAATGAAAACCGCGATGCTTTTGCTCGCGATGTGTGCCATAGCTTTACCAATGGCCACACTGGCAGAGGATGCTGTGCCGAAAGTTACGGCGGCAGACGTCATGTTTACCGTAAACAATACTTGGATGATGGTTTGTATTTTCCTCGTATTCATCATGCACCTCGGCTTTGCCATGGTGGAAACGGGGCTGACCCGCGCAAAAAACACGGTCAATATTCTATTTAAGAATACAGCCATTGTTGCGATTGGTCTGCTGACCTATACCCTAATCGGGTTTAACCTAATGTATCCCGATGGCGCTTGGTTGATTGCAGACTTTCTAGGGTTTGCTGGATTCGGCGTGGGGAATGGATTGGCCTTTGATGATCCGGCTTTAATTACCCGTGCGTATAACGAAGGCTACACCTATTGGACGGACTTTCTATTCCAGGGCATGTTTGCCGCCACTGCAGCCACCATCGTTTCCGGTGCCGTTGCTGAACGGGTGAAACTCGGTCCTTTTTTGATTTTCTGCACCATCTATGTTGCCTTGGTTTACCCATTCGTTGGTTCTTGGGTTTGGGGCGGCGGTTGGTTGGCCAATATGAATTTCCACGATTTTGCAGGATCCACTCTTGTTCACTCCGTGGGCGGATGGGGCGCATTGGCCGGTATTATTGTAATCGGTCCTCGTCTGGGGAAATATGTAAATGGAAAGGCCAAAGGAATTATGGGCCACAACATGCCGCTTTTGACCATCGGCGCCTTCCTGCTATGGTTGGGCTGGTTCGGATTTAACGGCGGTTCCGTATTGTCGGCCAATCCGGGAATGGTTTCTTATGTTCTTGTAACCACCTGCTTGGCTGCTGCCGCCGGAATTATCGGCTCCATGGTCGCCTCTTGGACCATCCAGAAACAACCCGATTTAACTATGGTGCTCAACGGTTGCTTGGCTGGCCTCGTGGGCATCACCGCCGGAGCCGACGTTGTTTCCATTAAAGCCGCGGTCATCATTGGTCTAATCTGTGGTGCGGTTGCGGTTGTTTCTGTAATGGCCTTCGATCGCATGAAGATTGACGACCCCGTTGGTGCCACCACCGTTCATTTGGTTTGCGGGATTCTCGGCACACTCTTTGTGGGGGTATTTAGTGCTGAATATAGCATTCTAACGCAGCTGATCGGCATTGTGGCCTATGGCGCGGTCTGCTTCCCCGCGGCCTTACTCGTCTTCTTCATTCTGAAGAAAACCGTGGGTATTCGCGTCAGCAAAGAAGAAGAACTCAAGGGACTCGACCTTGGCGAGCATGGCCAAGAGGCGTATCATGGATTCCAGTTTTTCACGAATGTCTAAGGCGTTTTAAGATGAAAGGTTTAGGGGTTAAGTCGGTTGAATTGCTCTTCGGAGTAAAACTTAAAACGTAATTACCAAAAGCCTACATACTCAAAAAGGAATATATTATGAAACTAATTATTGCATACATTCAGCCCGAAGCACTCAACGACGTGAAGCAGTCGCTCTACGATGCTGAGGTCTACAAAATGTCCATTACCAACGCAATGGGCTGTGGACAGCAGAAAGGCTATCACGAAACCTATCGCGGCGCAGACATCGAGGTGAATCTACTCAAAAAGGTCCGCATTGAAATCGCCGTGAACGATGAGTTTATCGATGGCGTTACCGATGCAATCATCAAAGGAGCCCGTACCGGCAACATCGGAGATGGAAAAATCTTCATCCTCGACCTGCCGGAATGCATTCGGATTCGCACCGGAGAAAAGGGCACCGAAGCCGTAGGATAGGTTCCGCGTTTTCTCTCATTCAGATCCCGCCCGGCCGTCGCAAGACGGCCGGTTTTTTTTGCCCGACCAAGCCGCAAACCCAGTCGCCTAAAAAATGACGACCACGCCCCGGCGGTGGGGAAGTGAACGGGACCTAGTGGTTGTAAAATATTCAACGGAACAAGGAACTTAAGGAAGGTGCCGTTCTCGGCACCTTTCCATCGGTACTAATCCATCGAATCGAAGAAATCCTGGTAGAGGCCGTTGTTTTTCAGCATCCACTGAAGCCGTTCCTTGATGAAATCGCCATCGGTGGAATGGGTCTGTTGATAGGTTCTCAGCCAATTCACAAACAGGTTTTGTACGCTCCCGGGTAGATATTGCCCGGTAGTTTTGAACCATTCCAGGCATTCATAGGTGAACTTACCCCGTTCAAAATTAGTCGTATCCAAAAAGAGCTCCTTGAAAAAAGCCTCTTTTTCCATGATTTTTACGATCCTGATCTGAGTGTGGCGGGCTTCGTTATTCGCCTCGTTTTGGAAACTCTGCAGGAGCGAGATGAAAAGCTGCTGGGCGGGCGGATGCATGTATTGGCCTTTTTCACGGAACCATATAATCGAATCAGCCGTGAAGAGGGCGCGCTGGAACCGTCCGTCGTATTGCTTATCGGCATCCGTATCATAATTGTTAGCCACCACATCCTTCGTATCCTTCGTATCCTTCGCCCCCT
>JAUUYK010000091.1 GCA_030588285.1 Kiritimatiellales bacterium | reverse complement strand
TCGTAGAGCTTGGCATCACGAACCAGTCGCCCAAGTGTACCTTCCCCTGCGTTGATACTTTCAGAGATGCTACGGACATGAGAGAGGGTGGTGGTTAAATCATTGTATGCGGCGAGATCTTCCGTCATCAATTTGCCCAAGGTCCCTTTCCCGGAGAGGAGCCCCTCGCTGATGAATCTAAGGTTTTCTATTAAGGTGCTCGCTTCATCATAGAGCCGGTCTTCCTTGAGCATTTTTCCTAAGGATCCTTCGCCGTGTTTCACCCGTTCGATAATTATTTTTATATCGTCGCTCAACATCGTCATATTATTATACATCGTGTCATCTTTCAAAAGTTTGCCTAGCGTGCCCTGCCCTTCACTCACCGAATTGATCATCTTCTGCAGCCCATTTACAGCGACACCAAGGTCTTCAATTACATCTACGGGAAACGACCCAAGGATCGTCATATTTTCACCAATTTCTGGAGCACTGACGGGGCCTTCATTAATTTTCAGGAATTTACCGCCCAACATGGTGGCATTCACCACATCGATTTTATAGCCATTACGCAGGGTTATCGGCACATCAAGCGTGACATAAACGCATACATTATTGATCTGTAATGCGGTTTGTTTTACCCGCCCAATATTCATACCGCGCAGGTAGACGTAGTCGACTTCGCGCAATCCGCTGACTTCATTGAAAATAAACTCATAGGAATAGCTTTTCTTAAAAAGACCCTCCTTGCTCAGCACAATCGTGAATATCCCTAAGGAAATTAATACGACAAACATGAACAGCCCCACTAAGATTTCAATACTGATTTCTCGTTTGATTTTATTCATGGATTAAATTTTCCCATTTACCTTTTTTCGTAATGTATTGCGACGCGAGAAAACTTTGCACGGTGGCATTTTTTGATCTGATAAAACCTTCCGGCGTGGCATTTTCCACAATGCGGCCTTCGTGTAGCATCATAATTCGTGAGCCAATAGCCAGTGCACTGTGTAAATCGTGCGTTACAACCACGCTGGTTATACCCAGTTGATCCCGCATGTTCACGATTAAATTGTCGATGAGCCGCGAGGTTACCGGATCGAGCCCCGAGGTTGGCTCATCGTAGAGCACAATTTCAGGATTCATAATAATGGCCCGAGCAAGGCCCGCCCGTTTTTGCATGCCGCCCGAAATGTTTGAGGGAAACTTATCCCCGGCATCGCCTAACCCCAGTATTTCAAGTTTTTCGTTCACCAATCGGATAATTTCTTCTTCGGACATTTTCGTATGTTCCCGCAAGGGCAGTGCCACGTTATCGCGAACATTCATCCATTGCAGCAAGGCTGAACTTTGGAATAAAACACCAAATTTTAATCGCACATTCTGAAGTTCAGATCGACCGATCCAGTTGATGGGTTTTTCGTCAACAAACACGGTTCCAGAATCCGGTATCATGAGCCGAATCATGTGCTTAAGAGTCACACTTTTCCCCGCACCAGAAAGCCCGACAATGACAAAGGTTTCGCCCTTTCCCACCTCAAAATCAATTTGATCCAAGATGATTTTACGGCCGAGCACTTTGGTTACATTTTCGAAACGGATCATAAATAGAACATCCTTGTGATCACATAACCCAAAACCAAAATAACGAGAAACGAGATGATAACGGAACTTCGAGTGGCACGCCCCACGCCCACCGCACCTTCGGTTGTGATAAAACCTTGATGGCAGGAAACCGTGGTAATAATAATGCCAAAGATGAAGGCCTTAAAAAGCCCGACATAAAGGTCCTTATTGGTTGCGAACTGCGTGGCATTATCCATATAGGCTTGCACCGAAACGCCGAGTTGCGTGGTCCCCACTAATGCGCCACCTAAAATGCCTAGAATATTGGTATATACCGACAGAATCGGCATCATGATCACCAGCGCAACCAAACGCGGCATCACCAGAAAACGATTGGGATTAATACTCATTACTTCCAGTGCAGAAACCTCCTCCGACACCGTCATGGTTCCAATCTGCGCGGCGATCGCCGATCCCACGCTGGCCGAGATAATGAGCCCGGTCATAAAGGGCCCCATTTCTCGAATCATCGAAACGGCAACAGCCGACCCAATGTACACTTCCTGTCCATAACGCCGAAGCTCCAGCCCAGTTTGGAGGGCTAGAATCATGCCCGTGAAAAGAGCAACCACCGTAATCACGGCCAAGCTTTTGATGCCGGTAATATAGAGCTGTGTAAAGGTTTCATGGCGACTGCGCTTGCCAAATGCAAACCGAATAAACCACGTGGCCTCCAACAGCATGAAAAAGGCGTGTCCGGTATTGTGAAACAAGTGCAATACATGACTCCCTATCCGCTCCGCTGATCGGATGGGATAGCTGATATAATCTATGGGAAAACGGATTATGGCTGCTCCTCTTCATCGCCAAACCACATAAATAAGAGTCGGTAGCGATGATTATTATTTGTCTTTTTATATCCAGCAAAGCCTTTGAGCAAGCTCCATTCAAAGTGCTCTGGAGCGCGGGTCTGTCGATAGAGCCCCCAGAGCACGTGATGCCCCACTTCCCCATCGGTATTTACACGCCGATAAAGCGTCCACCACGGCGCCCAGTTTCGCTCGATTCCGGGCGTGTTGCGCAACGGCCAAAGTTCCAAGGTTCGGAAGCGCGATCGTTCAAAATTGCGTTCCCAACTCATCAGGGGCCAAATCTTCCAATATTTGGAAATCACATCGCCCGCTTCATAGTTTTCAGTCGGTTTGGTAATGACATCCGTCTGGTGCGCAAAAAAAGGAGCGATCGTACGCCGATGCTGATTATGAACCGCGTACTCGGTTTTATTATTACAAAACATCGGCCAAACCCAATATTGTTTCGTCAGCGTACCCAGACTTTTTTTCCCATAAAAGGGCCAGAAAATCTGTTTTTTCATCGGCCCATCTGCCAACTGAATAAACGGCCACGGGCCGTGAATAATCCACTGCTCCTCGCTACGCATATATCGAAATAACGGGGGAATAACCCAATAGGTATCGGCTTGCTCGGTACTCACTTTTCCATAGAACGGAAACAGAATAAATCCGCCGCCGGGATTGCGGTCGTTCGTATAATCCACCGAATTATAAATCGGCCACAGCACAAACTTTTTATCGTATTCATTCAGCAGACTCGAAGAGCCATAAAAGGGCCAAATCCGAAACCGCGTCACCTTTTCACCCGATGATTTTGAGCCGATCGGCCAGAGAATACTGGTCGTATATACATCGTTCACATGCGATTTTCCGTAGAGCGGAAACAGCACGAACGAGACCTTGTCCCGCCCGAGAAACTCGTAGATGGTTCCGCCGATCGGGAAGAGGGCAAAATAATTTTCGTTGTTCGCCGAAGTTCCTTGGAAATAAAAGGGGATCACCCACGTGCGCTCCCGTTCCGTGTCCTTCGAAAAATCGGTCTTATACCCAAAAAAGAGGAAGCGACTATACTCCTCCTCCTTAAACCCCTTTTTTGTATACAACGGCCAGAGGTAGTCCTTCCGCCAGCGCTCTTTATCCTCCACTGAGCTGGAATAAAACGGTCGCCATGCATAAAAACTCGCGCCGTTGGCTTCCACCTTATTCGCATAAATTGGATCGCCATCGAATCCCGCCCGCACTGATAGGGCAGACCACATAACCATCCATATTCCTATGTAAAACCAGTTCCTCACGAAATAAACTCCACTCATCAAACTCATAAAACAGACCGAACTAACCCGTTTTTTTAATAAAAACCAAATTGATATCTACCGCTCTTCTCAGGACCAGAAAAATAATACGAAACCCTTTTTTGTCAACCCATTCTTACTCACTCTATTTGCCATATTTCGGCATAATTCATGCTACTTTGCAGGATCTACACTAAAGAATGGTTCAAAGGGAGATCTATTATGAAAATAAAAGTCAAATCAACCCCATCCCATCACCCCATAAATAAAAAAGGGGTGGATATTGGACTGCTTATTCTCCGCATCGGGGTTGGTATCGAATTTGTCATTCTTGGAATCACTAAGCTACAAGCCGGCCCAGATAGATGGTTCGAACTCGGAAGCACCCTTTCTATTTATGGAGTCCACTTTGCCCCAACAACGTTGGGATTTTTTGCCATGTTTATAGAGCTGATCGGTGGCGCATTGCTAATCCTTGGCGTTTTCATGCGAACCTCATGCTTTCTTCTTCTCTCCATTCTTGCAATTGCCCTGGGAAATCACATCAATCTCAACGGTTCATTTTTCATCCATTCTCACGCCTTGGAGACCACCATCATCATCTTAAGTCTGTTCTTTATTGGAACCGGAAAATACACGCTCCCCGAGTGGATACTCTACAAAAGACGATTCCGTTAGCCCCAGTCTACTCATACCTCAACGCATCAACGGGCTCCATCCGCGCGGCACGAAAAGCCGGAACCAACCCGGCCAAGGTGCAGAAAACCATCACAAGCCCACAGACAATCATCACATCCGAAGGCATGGTGTGCGACGGCAATTTACTCAACTGATACAACTCCGGGGGAAGCAATTCCAAACTAAATTCACGCGACATAAACGTGAGCAACTCATTTCTAAATTTCAGCACCAGCATCGCGAGCCCCACCCCAAACAAATTTCCAATAATCCCCTGAATCAACCCCATCCAGAAAAAGATACCCGTTAAACCGCCATTTCCAAACCCGAGCGATTTGAGCAACCCAATCTCACGCGTTTTCTGAACCGTGAGTGTGATGAGGGTGTTCGTAATGCTAAATGCGGCCACGAGCGCCACAAACGCCAACAGGAAAAACATCATATTTTTTTCCACGTGTAACGCGGCAAAAATCTGACTGTGCATTTCCATCCACGTACGCGGGAAAAAGCCGACGCCCAACTCTTTATGAATTTCCATCGCCGCCACCGCCGCCATCATCGGATCGTCGAGCATCACCTGAATGGAATGGACCCCCTGCTCCACGTCATAGAGCGACCGGGCGGTTTCGATCGATGTGAAAACAAATCCGACATCATATTCATACATCCCCACATGGAAAATTCCCGAAACCGTCAGTTCCTCCGGCAAACGGATTTCATCCTCTGCCACAAAACTCTGCGGCGAATAAACCGTCAGTTTATCGCCCACCCAGATATTGAGCCGGTTCGCCAAATCGCTACCCACCACAATCTGATCATCCTCAACGGCAAACGTGCCAGCAATAATACTTTCCGGAACCCGGCTCACAGACCGTTCATATTTTGGATCAACGCCACGTAAGATGGGGGTATGTACCCGATCGT
>JAUUYK010000192.1 GCA_030588285.1 Kiritimatiellales bacterium | reverse complement strand
ATAGAAATGGCAACAAAACGTAAAACAAAAAATAAAAAGACTCAAAAAAATCAGGTGCAAGTTCCCTTTCCTGTATTGCTCGCTAATGTTTTGATTCTCGTTGCTGTGTTGGGCCTGAGCTACATGTGGCTCTGCTCCCGGTGCGATGCACTCGGAAATGAGATTAAAAGCAAGGAAGTGGAGCTTAGTGCTGCCGGGAAACGGTTGGTCAATGAGCAAGATCGGTGGTCGAGTATCACCTCCCCAGCCAATCTTCAACGCGCCATTCGAAAATACAATTTAGGTATGACTATGCCAAGCGAACAGCAGGTGGTGCGAATTGGTAGTTGGGATCCCTCGGTCCGAACCGCCGCACTCAATAACTAGATCGAATGGATTAGGCAAAGAAAGGGAGCAGAAAATGGAACAGAAAAAAGTACGCGTAATATACGATGAAGAAGGTACGGCTGTTCAGGTTCAAATGGACTTCGATCTGTATCAATGGTTGATCGATATCGTCTCCGCTAAATCGGAAACCCCCCTTGCTGTAGCGCGCTAGCGCTGGCGCATTCCGCCGTCGGCCGAGCCGGTGCGTGGGGTTTCATTTTTAGATTTATACAAGGTTCTCTACGGGCAAGGAAAAGACAGGATGGCTGAAGTGCGATTCAAAGGCCGGATTGGTTTTCTGGTGGTGATTGTTCTGCTCGTTTTTTCGGGGATCGGATTCCGTCTATTTCAACTTCATCTGCATCCGGCGGAGTGGGTGCTTGAGCCGATTCAGGAAGGGCGCATGTATGAATGGACCCCCATCGGAAATCGCGGGCGCATCGTCGACCGCAACGGCGAAATCCTGGCGATGGATCGCCCCGCCTACCACGTCTATATCGACCCCAAATACATTGAAAAATATGGCGATGCCGAAGCTGTTGCCGACTGCCTCTCATTAGAGTTTAAAGTTCCGCGAGACGAGGTTAGCGCAAAGCTGGCCAAAACCAAGCGGCAGTATGAGGTCATCAAAAAACATGTTTCAGCTCATCAGCTAAAACGATTTGAACGGCGCGCCCTTGGCGTGGTGTATACCCCCGAAAAATTAGTTGCCGGCGTGGAGACCAATATTTATTTACGGGGTGTAAAGTTTGCCGAAGCCCCGATCCGAAACTATCCCAAAGGCCCGCTCATGGCGCACGTGGTGGGCTTTGCCAATCACGAGGGCATTGGATCGGCTGGAATTGAGCAGCGAATGGATGCCGTCTTGCAACCAACAAAAGGATTGCGCGTGAGTAAAAAAGATGGTCGGCGGCGGGAAATTTACAGCGAGCGCGAAATTGATATTCCATCGAAAGATGGAGCCACGGTGGTACTGACGCTCGATCAGCAATTGCAATATGTCGCCGAAAAAACCGTTGAAAAAGTCTGTCGCGAGTTTAAGGCCAAGGCCGCCTGGGCGATTGTACAACACGTCCGTACCGGTGAAATTTTGGCGATGGCCTCGTTCCCAACCTACGACCTAAATCGCTTCAGCAAGGCGCCCTCCGAATGGCGGCGCAACCGAGCCATTAGCTTTAACTACGAACCGGGCTCCACCCTGAAGGCCGGCGTGATTGCCGCCGCGCTCGATAACCACGTGGTTCATGAGGACGATATCTTCGATTGTGAAAATGGATTTTGGGTTTACGGTGGAAAATCACTGCGCGATAGCCACGGTGAAGGCGAAATTTCGGTGGCCGATATCATCAAGGTTTCGAGCAATATTGGAACCGCAAAAATTGCGTTGGAAATGGGCAATGAACTGCTCTATGACCGATTAAAAAGTTTTCATTTCGGCGAACGGCTGGGCGTGGAAATTCCGGGCGAAGAGGCCGGAATTTTTTATTCGCCGAAGCAGTGGTCGAAGATCAGCGCCACTCGTATTGCCATGGGCCACGAAATCGGCGTGACGGCCCTACAGATTCTTTCGATGATGAATGCCATTGCGTATAATGGCGTGCAGATGAAGCCGATGGTGGTGAAGAAGGTTGTTGCGAGCGACGGAACGGTAATCGAGGAATATAAGCCCGCTGTGCTGGGGCGTCCGCTTCGGCCCGATGCCGCGCGGCGCATGCAGAAGCTGCTCGCTCGGGTAACCGAAGAGGGCGGTACCGGAACCAAAGCGCGGGTCGAGGGCTATCAAGTGGCCGGAAAAACAGGCACGGCACAAAAGGTCCGCCCGAAGATCGACGGCGGCGGATACTACGCTAAAAACTTTACCTCCTCGTTTGTCGGATTT
The DNA here is from genome assembly GCA_030588285.1 of Kiritimatiellales bacterium. The sequence goes on along the minus strand of JAUUYK010000192.1, from coordinate 751 downwards.
TTGCCGGTAGAAAATCCCGAGATTGGAATTATTGTGGTGGCCGATGATCCCGGAACGTATACCGACTCTGGGCGGAAGATTAACTACTATGGTGGAACCGTCTGCGGTCCGGCCTTTAAAGAGATTGCTGAGTTTGCCGTGCGGTATCTGCGGATCGCCCCCGAAGGGAATCGAATCTATGTTGCGAGGCCGAATGAATGAAATTAAATGAACTACTCGAATTCGTCGATACACAGGCGATTAGTGGAACACAAAATCCCGAGATTAAAGGGCTTTTTTACGATTCTCGCCGCGTCAATCCCGGAGGGTTATTTGTGGCCGTTTCCGGACATAAAAAGGATGGAGAGGATTTTGTTTTTGAGGCATTTTCCCGCGGAGCGGTGGCGGTGGTTTCAGAAAATCGAATTGAATTGGGTCCCTCGGCAGTCCATATTCAGGTTTCCTGTGCGCGGCGGGCCTTGGCCGAGCTTGCCAATGCTTTTTATGGCGATCTCTCGCGGAAGATGAAGGTGGTGGGGATCACCGGAACCAACGGAAAAACCACGACCGCGTATTTGGTTCGGGACATTCTGCGTGACGGCGGATTTTTCCCTGGATTGCTCGGAACGGTGGCCTATGAAGTGGGCGATCGATCGCTTCCTGCATCACGCACCACACCGGAAGCTCCAGACCTTCACGCCCTAGTTCAGCAGATGCAGGAGGCGAAGTGCGATTCCGCCATCTTGGAAGTTTCATCTCACGCGCTGGCATT
>JAUUYK010000016.1 GCA_030588285.1 Kiritimatiellales bacterium | reverse complement strand
CCATATAGCGGGTGCTATCGGACTGAAGCAACATTTGAATAAGGGCGTACGGGCAACCCTTTTTGCAGAAGACTTCCTGATAAACGACAAATAGCGCGAGAAACCCGGCCATTAATGCCGTAAACACGCCAATGAGGGGGAGATTCCCCGAGGCCATTAACCGGACTTGATTATCCAGCGGCTGGAAAAATGAGAGGATGACTTCAGTCAGAAAAAGCGAGAGAACGATTCCCCAGAGCCAAACCTTCAGCGATCGCGAGTCGGATTTTTTTATTTTAGGGGCATTAACCACTTCCAGAAACATATGCATCGGGCACATATGAGAGCAGAAAATACGCCCTTTTTTCATGGATAAAACAATAACCACGAGTAACAACCCCACGATGGCGAAGAGCGGATAGAACATGATTTTCATGCCACAGTTGGCACCGAACACGCGGATACATTCCTGTTCGAGATCAAAACAAAAAAAGCGCAGTGGAATGCTCATCAGAGCTAAAAGACTTAGCCCTTGAACGATCCGCCGACGCTTGGAATACTTATGCTTCACTATGCCTCTTTAGGGTGCTTGTTTAGCATCCTTTTCTCTTAGGGCTTAAAATTTAGGATCAGATAAACAATACACACGACAACCAGCACAATCTGAATCGCAATATTAAATTTTCCGATACCGGCGTGGCCCTGTTTAATCTCGGTGGTGGTTTCGAGCATTTCGTCTTTTTCTTTATCAGCCATGAATCACTCCTTACAGTCGTTCTTTTTAAAGCAAAATTATCTATCGCTACGCTTTAGGGGAAACCTCGGGTCTATTTTTCGTAGTCGTTAAGTGGGGTGCCGTTTTTATCAACACGCCAGTTTTTATTGCGACCCAATGTTTGCATGTAGGCCGTTAGGTCTTTGATCTCTTCATCGCTCAGATAATCGAACGAAGGCATGATTGAAACCTTTTCATAGATCCCTTTTCGGTTCGGGAATTTTTCGCCCATGTTGCGCGGATCTTTAAAGTGAGCCCAATGCCATTCGGAGGAATATTTTCCTCCGACCCGTGCCAGATCAGGACCGGTACGTTTGGTTCCAAGAAAATGATCTTTATCGTTCACATATTCCCACGATTCGGATGCAGGAGCTTCGACGAGACGCCAACCGTAGCGACGTTGGTCGGATGCGAGTTTGCGGATTTGTTGCGTGTGGCAATAGACACACCCTTCTTTCCGATAGACATCAATTCCGCGCTGTTCCTGCTCAGTATATTCGTGAATATCAACTTCGGACATCCACAAGGTTTTATCCACCAATGGAGGTACAACGGTGGTGATTATGGCTCCGACTGCAAAAAATATAAATGCGCCGGTAGCGGTCCAAAGTAAACTGCGTTCAACATCGATTTTCATAAGTCTAACCCTTTATTCGGCTTCAACGGCTTTGGTTTCTGTTTCGGAATCATCGGTATACTTCCCAAAGAACGTCTGCATAATATTATAAAAGAAGATGAAGTAGGAGATATAGATGATCGTCCCTGTCGTGAAGCGCATCCAGTGCGCATGCTTCAGGGTTGCCAAGGTTTCCACGAAGGTGTTTTCAGGGTTTAACCAAGCAAACCCTTGAATCACACCACTAATCCAGAGCACGGCAAAGAATGGAATACTGGCCAGTGTCATCATCCAAAAATGAAGGTTCCCCAGTTTTTCTGAAAAGAGTTTTCGACCGGTCAACTTTGGCACCACATAATAAATCCCCGCCATGGCAAAGTATGAGAATGCGCCGAACAGTGCCATATGAGCATGCCCCACAACCCAGTCGGTTTTACTCGTGATTTCGTTCACCGCACGGATCGCTTGGAATGGCCCCTGAAGGCACGTGAAAATATAGTAGATGGTTCCCATCATCAGCAGTTTTGGAATGGGTCCTGCCATACGAAGCTTCCTAGGTGCGGAGGCAAAGGTTCCAAAGAAGTTGGTGATGACCGCCATGACTGGAATAATGAGACTGAAGGAGAAGATAATGGATACCGTTTGCAACCAGTGGGAAATCGGGCCATGGATCATGTGATGCGCGCCCGTCCAAACATAGACGAAGGAGATCACCCAGAAACCGATCATACTCAGTTTATGCGAATAGATCGGCGTATCGAGTTGCTTGGGAATTAGGTAATAAGCAATCGCAACGCCCATTGGAGTGAAGATCAATCCCACGGCATTATGAACAAAGAACCAACTTAGGTTCGCCTGATTAATCCCGGTGACCATCGGCAGTGCGGTCACTAGATTTCCGGCGATATAAACAAAGGCGGTCCAGATGATTGCCCCGAGGGTGTACCAGACCGATACGTAGAGATATTTCACTTTACGAGTCGCCACGGTTCCAAAGACATTGATTCCAAACATTACCCAGCAGACTACGACCAGAACATCAGCAAATAGCGGCATTTCGCCATATTCCACATTCTGAACATACCCCAGCATAATGGCGGTTACTCCGGCCAAGGCGGTCAGGTTGTAAAGAATACCGGTTGCCACGCCCAACTTTTCTGAATAGAGCTTCGTATGAAGAATCCGGGGGAGAATCCAAAATAGGATTCCCATGTTCGCCTGCAGTAACCAACCGTATAGATTAATGTTGGTGTGTAGCATACGTAGGCGCGGCATCGACAAATATTCGATATCTCCAACCGTCGGCACCACAAACTTAAGGGCCGTCAGAATCCCCATCGTCAATGCGAGTCCAAAGAAAATACTCGATGAGATGATCATCAATTTTGCAGCTGAATCTTGTTTCATTATTTAACTTCCTCGGTGGTGTTCGCCCGGATAAAGGCAATGATGTCCAGGATGGTTTGATCGCTCAAGTGGTCATGGGCCGGCATGGGGGTTCCGGCAACGCCTAAGAGAATGGATTCAAAGAGTCGGGCATCGCTAACCGAAGCCTGATTCATAAATTCCTTATTGATCAAGTTACGTGGCAACGGATGTTCAAGGTCATACGCATTCGGCCCTTTCCCGTTTGCCAATTTACCGTGGCAGGAGGTACAGAATTTCTGGAACGCTTCACTTCCATCGTCCAGATTTCCCGCTTCAATAAGCAGCCCTTTGTTCCGGTAGTCCATCCGTTCCGGATCGCCAATCACCGGAAGCGTGACTTCCATACGGGTATAGGCCTCCTTGCCGGCCAGACTTTTTCCCTTAATAAACTCCACCAGCGTTTTAATCTGGTCATCGTCCATAATATCTTTCCACGCGGGCATGGCCGTCCCCTTCACCCCTTCGTGAATGGAAACATTAAAACGGTCTTCATAAGACGCCACAAATTGATAGCGGCTGAAATCGCGTGGAAGCGGATCGAGCATTGAGGCCAGCACCCCTTCGCCGTTCAACTCTTCTCCGTGACAGGACACACAGTAGGTATCGTAGAGTTTTTGCCCGTCTGTTTTTGTCCCCAGTTCATAATCTAAGGTGGAGAGATACAAGACCAAGCTTTCCAGCTCGGCATCGTTATAGTCCTTAAAGGTCGGCATGATCGAATCCGCAACGTGCATACGAGAATTAACGATATGCTCCTTAACGTATTCACGGCCTCGCGAACGAATCGACCACGTCAACTCAGGACCAATGTTCCCACCGGCCAGATCGCCATCGCCATTACGAATGGAGTGACAGTTCACACAGCCGCCTTTGGCAATCGAACCTTCAAACGGTGCGCCAGCAAAAAGACTGCGTCCAGCGGCCACACTGGCCTCCGTGAGGCTAGCCAGTTCCGATTTCGGACGGATATAACCGATTGGAGCCGTTTCCGCGGAACGGAGACGCTCTTTCTGCTGCCCTTTCAGATAGGTTGCAAGGGCGGCGACCGTTTCTTCATCGTGCACCCATTCGAATTGGGGCATTTTAGAGTTTTCGTCGTTCGCTTTCGGCACAACAATGGATTCAACGAGGTAGTCATAGTTAAATTTACCTCCGGCATTCGACAGCTCGGGTGCCTGCGATGACGAGGAAATTCCCGCGATCGTATGGCAGCCCCAACATGCTTTTTCGAGGAATAAAGTGCGGCCTTTTTCGTAGAGCTCTGCACCGGCCAGCGAACCGGCCTCCATGGCATGGCACCGGTTGCAGTTTGCTTGGGCAAGTTGCCCAATCAGCATCGGTGCGGGCCAACCGTGAAATTCACCATGAGCATCGTGCTTTTCAAGCGCGCGGCCATTACCATCGTGGCAAACCACACAGCCAATCTTAGCAAAATCGTGCGGATCGGTTTCTGCCCCCGGCACAATCGGTGGATGAGTCGCCAGCGGGAGTTCAAAGCCCGCCGCATCAGCATTGGATGCACCAACATGACAAGACTGACAGCGATCAATCATGTTCACGCTCGGGGTCTTTACATTCACTTGCTTAATTTCAGCGCCGGGAAAATCTTCGCCCAGTGCGGCATAATACGCTTTTTGATAGCCAACATAGTCTTGATCAAAAGCCTTCTTCATCGACATCGCGAAGATAACAAATCCGGCCAAGGCCAAGACGAATACTATTCTATAATCCTTAATCATGCTAGTGGCCTCCCCCTGAGACATGCTCCCACGGATAAACAACTGCCCAGTTTTCGCCGCGGAAGTAAACTCCAATAATAATTAGCACCGCCATCGTAATATACAGGCAGATAAATAGTGCATTTTCAAGATTCCGTTCTCTCGCGAACCACACGCCGGGAATATTTTTCCGGAAGGTTTTGAAGAACGATTCAAAAAGCATTTCGATATAGGGCAGAACCATTACGCCCATCACCATAATACCCGGAATGACAACCCCGCCAATAAACCCGTGGTAACTAACCAACTCCTGCAGACCGAGGAAATACCACGGTGCTTTCGATGGATTGGTTGGGTGATTCGGATCGGCCGGCCCTTCAAGCGGAGCATCGAACAATACCGAGATCAGGCTTAAAAAGGCCATCACAGCCAGTAGCACCATCAGCTCGCGAACAATCAGCTTCGGCCAGGCAAACATCATCTGGTCCACTTCTTCGTTCACCTTGGGTTCCTTACCCTTAACGATTTCAACTAGTTTATAACTGCGGGCTGATTTAAAGACCGAATTATTTTTAACCGTGCCAAACTCTTCGTCCGGAATCTGTTTTTCCTTAGAGGTATCCGCCGGACGAGCCAAACCGCCATCCTTCCGAATCCGGAAAAAATGAATAGCAATCAGAAAGCCCATCACCGCTGGCAGCACCGCAACGTGTAAAACATAGAAACGAATCAAAGCCTCAGATCCAACATCGCCATCGCCCAGTAAAATCCCGCGAATGAGTGCACCACCCGGAGCAATTTTTGCAATTTCAGTCCCTACTTTAACCCCCCAGAACGCGAGCTGGTCCCAAGGAAGGAGATAACCGGTATACGAAAGAAAAACAGTAAGTAGGCCGAGGATACAGCCGATCACCCAGTTAAACTCGCGTCCACCACGGTGCGCACCCGAGAGATAGACCCGAAGCATATGCAAGGCAACAAAAGCCACCATGGCGTGAGCCGACCAACGATGCATATTACGAAGAAAGCCTCCCCAGAACACATTACTGCGTAAGTTGAGCATTCGGCTATAGGCATCCGGCAACCCATCAGGCCCGATCGCGGTTGAAGGAACATAGTGGAACATCAGCAAGATCCCGGTCACGGATAGGATCAGAAATAGATAAAATGTAATTAAACCCAAACCCATTGTGGTTTTAAATTTAACCGATCGCTTATGAATTTTAACCGGTTGAATGTGCAGCAAAACATTGCTGAACATAATTTTAGACTTGGTTAGCCCCGTGTTATCAAAGCGGTGACGGAAGATCGAGTAATAGACCTTTAGTCCGTATCCCTTAGCCATCTCTATTAATTCTTTCATTCGTAATCCTCTAATCTGGATAGGTATAAATCGTTAAGCTACAGCAAAAAATGTGTTTTCAGGCAACGAGGTGGCGGTATCAATTTCAAGTTTTCCGCCCGGAACCATTTTAATATCCAGCCAAGGCAGTGTTTTTGGGGCCGGCCCACCCACCACCAGACCGTCGGTATCATATTGCGAACCATGGCATGGACACTGAAATCCGGTTTCCACCCGATTCACGGTGCAGCCCAAATGCGTGCAAACCAACGAAATGGCCGCCACTTCTGTTTCGCTCTGACGGCGAAGAACCACCTTCATATCTTCGAAAATAAGTTCATCTCCAACATCTGGAAGATCTCCAATCGGTACGAGAAATTTTTGCGGAGTTCCGTAGGAAACCACCGGAAACATATATTTAAACAGCGCGCCGCCGGTTCCTGCTGCCGCCAGCCCCATCAAACCAAATGCCGACCCTAAAGTGAGCAACTCGCGACGGCTTGATCCGTCATTTTCTTTCTTAGCCATTATTTATTTCCTCCATCAACCGCACCCTTCCGGGGCGCTTCCTCTTCTCGAAAAATTACATATTTCGCTTCTTCTGGATCGTCAAACTGACCATCCTTCACCGCCCATCGGAACATCCAAAAAAAGATTCCACCCAAGAGCGTCGTCGTGATTAATAGAATAATTGTTAGAGCCACCATGATTTTTAATTACGCGAAGCAATCCTCAAAATTATTTTCAGTCATTTTGCAAGCGCCGGTTGGGCACTTCTGCGCACACATACCGCAACGAATACACTTGAGCGGATCAAAAAGCATGACCGAACCTTCGGCCTCCGCCACCTCCATGCTTCCAAATTCCATTTCGGCCAAAACCTTCAGCTCTTCGCCGCCGTCCACGCGATCCACCGTTTTCATCGACAAGCAAAACGATGGACAAACATCAACGCATCCGCCGCAGAGAATACAAATATCCCCTTCAAACGTCGGGTGAATATGGCATTCCAGACAACGGCCAGCCTGCTCTTTGGCATCCTGGTCAGAATATTCCACCGTGGTATTAAAATGAGGGTCCTTCGCCGGATCAACCGGAAGCTCTTCACGTTCTTCACGATCTTCATCCACATACCCCGAGCCACGCCCATAGTCAGGAAGTTCGGTAAACGTCAGTTTACGTTTCAATGAAAGGGGGGTATCGCCAGAAAGATAGGCATGAATACCCTGCGCCGCTTTACTCCCCGACGCCACGGCATCGATAAAAAGTTTAGGGCCGTGGGCAATATCGCCACCGGCAAAGACATGGGGTTTACTGGTAACCAGTGTGTTTTGATCCTTAATTTCAATGCCACCTCGGGCATTTATTTCAACGCCCGAGTTTTCGAGGAACGCAAGATCGGAGCCCTGCCCGACCGCCATAAAGACCGCATCGCCTTCGATTAAACGCCCTTCCTCTTCTGTTTCAGGAGAAAAACGGCCCTCTTCGTCGAACACGCGTTTTACCTTCTTAACGATCAGTCCTTTAATTTTTCCGTCTTCAACCACAATTTCTGAAGGGCCCCAGCCATCATTAATAACAACGCCTTCTCGGCGGCCCCCTTCACGCTCATCAACCGATCCCGTCATTTCTCCGAGATGTTCCCGCTCCAAACAGGCCAATTGCACTTCCGGCGAACCGGACCGCAACGCCGAACGCGCCACATCAAAAGCCACATCCCCCCCGCCAATCACAATGGCGCGGGTTGGTGTGAGGTCCCATGCTTCACGCATATTAAAATCAAAAAGGAACGCAAGGCCGAGATGCACATCTTTATGATCCGAATTGGGGAGTGGAATATTTTTACCCACCGCAAGCCCCACGCCAATAAAAAGGGCCTCGTGTTGTTTTTCTAATGCTTCAAAGGTGATGTCATTACCCACATCTACCCCGTTTTTAACCGTGATATTCTCAAAAAGTTCAATCGAAGCCAGTTCGTCTGCCACAACCTTGCGGGACAACCGGTTAATTGGAACCCCCTGCACCAGTTGACCGCCGGACTTTTCCCAGCGCTCATAAAGGGTGACGCTGTAACCGAGACGAGCGAGGTCATGGGCGCAGGTATATCCCGCGCAACCGCCGCCAACAATACCAACCGACTTCCCGTTCAACTCTGGTTTAAGTGCCCCCGGAGCAATGGAATAAGAGAGTGGTGTTTCACGATCGCCTGCTTCGGGGCCGTACTTATCAGTTAAATAGCCTTTGATATTACGAATAACAACGGCTTCATCCACATCAGAACGCCGGCACCCTTTTTCGCATGGCGCGCCACAAATCTTCCCGCAGATCGAGGCAAAAGGGTTGGTTGCGCGGGAAATGGCATAAGCCTCTTTATATTTCCCCGCCACCGTGGCCATTAAATAGCCCCGGGCATCGGTAGAAACCGGGCAGGAATTGCGACAGGCCACCTCAGATTCGTAATAGTCGTCGTTCGGCAACTCAACCTTAATTTTTTCCTGTGCCACGGTCTGCCTCCCTGAAAAGTTTATATCCCACAAAACAAGTCGGTTTAATCACGTCTTGAATAAGGCGAACTTATTACACCGCCCGAATTTAAATTCAATCTAAATTGGTATTTAAATACCGATTTAATTTAGGCACCCAATATATTCCTTCTTTTTATCCTTTTTACGCTCCGCTAACTCCGTTCTTTATACCGCTAAAAATACGACAAATAAAGCTGGAGTTTAATTTATAAATAATTTTAATCCGTTCTCGCAATTTTCCACCCGCATCTTTAACTTTTCACATCGAATTGGAAGCCGTTTCTCCTCTCGGGAGATTCAAAAGCAGTCCATCTGTAAAATAAGGGCCAAGAACGGCCCGTTTCAGGAGTAGTTATGTCAGATCAGATCGAAACCGGCACCGTAAAGTGGTTCAACGATGAAAAAGGGTTCGGATTTATTTCCCGCGAAAAAGGAGAGGATGTATTCGTACACTTCACCGCCATCAACATGGAAGGCCGGCGCGTCCTCCTCGAAGAGCAACGCGTTAACTTCAACGTGGAAAGCGGAGCAAAAGGTCCGCAAGCCATCAACGTTACCCCCGCCGACTAAGCCCACCGGTCTCCAGTCAACACAGCCAACGGATGGAACATGGCGTTCCAACCGCTGGTTTTTTTTGTGCCAAAACCAATTTAAGGACGCAGATCAATCACCGCATCGAGCATACGATCGTCGTCAAAAATGTAACGCGCAGAAAAAGGCTGACCGTCTAGCAGGTGCGGGAACCAGGTGGAATCGTCTTCCCACATGCGATCAAACGGAATTTCATCGACCGAAAACCAAACCGGATCAGCCTCATCGGTTTCGGTCGGCGTTCCTTTATACCCACTCGCCGAATACACATAGCCGTGGATCGAATTTCCATCCGAAAACTGAAACCGAAGCTCCCCAACAAAATTGATTCCCGTCGGGGTAATACACAACTCTTCCTGGGTTTCCCGAACGGCGCAGGCGAATGGGGTTTCGCCCGATTCCAACTTTCCGCCGGGACCATTGATCTTACCCATCCCAAAACCGCGTTTTTTATGGATCAATAGGATTTTTCCATCCTTAATCACAAAGAGCAGCGTGGCCCGAATAACCGGAACCCAGTTTTCCCAATCGACGTCCTGTACCGTTTTAAACATGCAAAATGCTCCGCTTATGACTTATGTTCGTAGAGATGTACATCGCGCTGCGGGAAGGGAATGCAGATGCCTTCGGCATCAAACTTTTTCTTAATCCCCTCCGTTACTCCAAAATAAATCGGGAAATAATCGGCCGGTTTACACCACGGACGAACCACAAAGTTGACGCTGCTGTCCGCCATTTCAGAAACCAAAATATCGGCCGATGGAAGCTCCAAAATTTCGGGAAATCCTTTAAGAACATCTTCAATCGCGCGGCGCGCCTTATCAATATCGTCCTGATAACTAATGCCAACCACCAAATCGACTCGGCGCGTGCTGTTTGCAGAATAGTTCGTGATGTTGTCCGACATCAGCTTCGCATTCGGCACAATCGTTTTTCTATTATCATAGGTATCCACATGCGTTGTGAAAATTCCGATATCACGAACAAACCCCTTCACCCCGCCCGCTTCAACTACATCGCCAACACCGAACGGTTTGAAGATAATCAATAAAACGCCCGATGCAAAATTCGACAACGATCCCTGCAACGCCAAGCCCACCGCCAAACCGGCCGCACCGAGCAACGCAATCAACGATGCCGTTTTCACATTCAGCATTTCCAATGCGGCGATAATAACAACGCCCTTCATTGCCACCAGAGCAAGCGTCGAGACAAACGAGACCAGCGTTTGATCAACCCCTTTACGCTCCATCATCTTAACGATCACTTTGCCGAACATCTTAACGGCCCACATTCCAACAATAAAAATGGCCAATGCCGCGACAACCTTTAATCCAATTTCCAACCCTGTAACCTCAACTATATCAACAATATCTGAACTAATTGGAATAGATAAATTCCCGGAGTTTGCCGCCTCTACCACCTCGTTAGTTTCCATTTCACATCTCCATTT
>JAUUYK010000131.1 GCA_030588285.1 Kiritimatiellales bacterium | reverse complement strand
GGGATAGCGCGTTTCACCCTTTTTGAGCAAGGTGAGTCCAGTCAGTTTTTTTTCGTCCGTCATCGTATGCCTCTCGGTAAAAATTCGGGGGTATCATATCCAGCCGTTGAAAAAGGGCAAGCCCGATGTTAATGTTATACTGAAAAAACGGGCGATCATTTATCGACGGTGCAATATTGACCGAACCGCTCTGTTTCGGTCTACTCCTTGGGATTCTGAAAGGAAAATATGATTAATAACGAACCGAAAAATATTGGAAGCATGCAGGGAATAACGCCCTCCGTTAAGTTTTTACTGATTCTTAATATTGCCGTCTATTTTATAGAACACCTCTTTAAAATTCCGATTTCTAACTGGTTTGCGCTACCCGCTTCTTGGTGGGAAACCAACTCCTTTGGACAGTTGTTCACCTATATGTTCGTACACGGAAGCACCACTCACCTTTTTGTGAATATGCTCGGTCTTTTCTTTATTGGTCCCTCGGTGGAACGAACGATCGGATCATATCGCTTTTTTATTCTCTACTACGTGAGTGGGTTTTTAGGCGGCCTCGGTTGGTCGGTGCTGGCGCAATCAGGATCCTATTGCGTCGGGGCTTCCGGTGCGGTGATGGGTATGCTGGGTGCTTTTGGAGCGCTCTATCCGAACGTAAAACTGTTGCTCTGGTTTGTGATTCCAGTTCGCGCTTGGGTCTTGGTGCTGGGATTGGCGATTTGGGAGCTTTCCGAAACGATCGGGAATCCCAAAATTGGAGGCATCGCCAACGCGGCCCATTTGATGGGTGGCGTTGCGGGGTTCTGTTACGCACTCTCGTTGAAACATCCGAATTTGATTGCCGAACTACAACGGAAATTTCCATTCCTTGGAAAACCGAACGTCGGAAAAAAACCATCAGCTGCTCCGAGCGGAGAAAAACTCTCGAAAGCGGATGTGGATCGCATTCTCGATAAGATCGGCAAGGAAGGTATGGGCGCGCTCACCACCCGCGAACGTGACCTGCTCAAAAAAGCCACGCGCTAATCCTTTCCACCACCAAGACCCGAAGTTTGCTAAGCCCCGTTGCTTTGAGGACTCTGTGGAGAGGTTTATTTTAAGTTTTTCAAATCATTGACCTGATCGCGGAGGACGGCAGCGCGTTCGAATTCAAGGTCGGTGGCGGCGATGAGCATTTCTGTTTCGAGCTGGTGAATGGTTTCGCTGACACTGTATTTAATTCCATCTTCGGCCACGGCCATTTCGACGGTCTCTTCGGCGGTTTCGTAGATGGTCTTCAGGCTGGCGGCGATTTCCTTTTTGATGGCCTGTGGAACAATGCCGTGCTCTTCGTTATAGGCTCGTTGTTTTTCCCGCCGATGATCGCATTTGTCGAGCATGCGCTGCATGGAATTGGTGATTTTTTCGGCATACATAATCACCCGGCCATCGATATGTCGGGCTGCGCGTCCGGCGGTTTGCACCAGCGAGGTTTCGGAGCGGAGGAAGCCTTCTTTGTCGGCGTCGAGAATGGCGGCGAGTGAAACTTCGGGCAGGTCGAGTCCTTCGCGCAGGAGGTTGATGCCGATGAGGCAGTCGAATTTTCCTTCGCGAAGTTCCCGTAGAATATCGACGCGTTCCAGCGCTCCGATATCGGAGTGGAGGTATTGCACTTTGAGACCGGTTTTTTCGAGGTATTCGGTCAGGTCTTCTGCCGTGCGTTTGGTGAGGGTGGTTACGAGCGTGCGTTCGCTGCGTTCGGCACGTATGCGGATCTCTTCCATGAGGTCGTCGATCTGGTTTTTTAGTGGCCGCAGTTCCACGGGCGGTTCGATGATGCCGGTGGGACGGATAATTTGCTCGATCGGCGTTCCTCCATGTTCTTTCTCGTAAACCGATGGGGTGGCCGACATGAAAATGGTTTCGTGGGTGACGGATATAAACTCGTCGAAATTCATCGGGCGGTTGTCCAGCGCGGAGGGGAGGCGAAAGCCGTGTTCAACGAGGGTGCCTTTGCGGGCTTGGTCGCCGTTATACATGCCGCGCACTTGCGGCAGGCTGACGTGCGATTCATCGATGACGGTTAAAAAGTTTCCGGGAAAATAATCGAGCAGGCATTCGGGGCGATCCCCGGGGTTGCGCCCGGCTAAATGGCGGGAATAGTTTTCGATGCCGCCGCAGAAGCCAATCTCTTTCATCATTTCTAAATCGTATTCGGTGCGCATTTTAATGCGTTGCGCTTCAATCATTCGATCTTCGCGTTCGAAGGCCGCCACTTGTTGTTCCATTTCCTGACGAATGGCCACGCGTGCGGCGTCGATTTTGGTTTGTGGCATCACGAAATGTTTGGCCGGCGAAACCATGATGTGGTCGAAGGTTTCGAGGGTATTTCCGGTGAGGGGATCGATTTTTTTGATGGCGTCAATTTCGTCGCCCCAAAATTCGAGTCGCAGGCCGTAGTCTTTGGCGTAGGACGGAAAGATATCGAGGGTGTCGCCGCGCACGCGGAATTTTCCGGGGCCGGGTTCGTAGTCGTTGCGTTCGTATTGAATTTCGACCAGTTTTTTTAGGAGGGCATCGCGGTCGCTGGTTTCGCCGACTTTTGCACTGACGACCATTTTTTTATAGTCTTCCGGCGAGCCGAGGCCATAGATGCAGGAGACGGAGGCAACGATGATGACATCGTTGCGGTTGAGTAGGGCATCGGTGGCGGCCAAACGAAGGCGTTCAATTTCGTCGTTAATGGCGGAATCTTTTTCAATGAAGGTGTCGGTTTGCGGAATGTAGGCTTCGGGCTGATAGTAGTCGTAGTAGGAGACGAAGTATTCGACGGCGTTGTGTGGAAAAAATCCTTTCAGCTCGGCGTAGAGCTGGGCCGCCAAAGTTTTGTTGTGGGAAAGCACGAGGGTGGGTCGGCCTTGCTGGGCAATTACGTTGGCAATGGTGAAGGTTTTACCCGATCCCGTTACTCCTTCTAGGGTTTGAAATTTTTCCCCTTTGGAAAGCCCTTTGCATAGTTTTTTAATGGCCTCGGGCTGATCGCCGGTCGGCACAAAGTTGGCAACAAGTTGGAAGGGATTAGCCATTCTTGGGGTTGGTCCAGACCTCGTCCTGAATGCCGGCGAGTTTTGAGGCGTAGCGGGCGAGCACAAAGAGGGTGTCGGAGAGGCGGTTGTAATAGGCCAATAAAAGGGGGTTCACCTCCGCCGTTTTACGGAGGGTAACGATGCGGCGTTCAACTTTGCGGGAGGCGGTTCGGGCCAGGTGTAAATGAGCTGCGGCTCGCCCGCCAGCGGGTAGGATGAAGTTGGTTAAGGGCTCTAACTCTTCTTCCACGTCGTCGATTAAATCTTCGAGCGTTTGGATGTTTCCTTCGGTGATGAAGGGGAGGCGGTTGTCGTGGCTTACGTTGGTGACTTCTGATCCCGATACGAGCAGCAGGCGTTGAATGTTTTTAAGAATTTCGTCGAGCTGTTCGTCGGTAATGAAGCTACGCGCAATGCCGATGCAACTGTTGCATTCATCGATGGAGCCTTGGACTTCCATGAGCGGATCGTCTTTTGGAATGCGGGTTCCATCGAAGCGGCCCGTTTCGCCTTTATCCCCTGTTTTTGTGAAGATTTTTGGCATGTAGTTATTCTGCTTTTTTGCTCAGTCCGTGGATAAATTTACGCAGCACTTGCTCGGGGCATTTGCGGTAGTTGCGATGGCCTTCTTTGCGGAAGAAGGATCCGAGTTCGGCTTTAGTGACGGTAAAATCGGCGTTTTCGAAAATGGCCAAAACGGCTTCTTCTTTTAGTTCCAGCGCGATGCGTAGTTTTTTGAGGGCTTCGTTGTTGGAGAGGAATTCAAGGGGTTTCGGTGCGTTTCCGGAGGGATGTGGTCCGCGTTTTTCGATGATGAGTCCGTCGAGGAAGCGGCAGAGCAGGGTGTCGTTTATTTCAACATAGCTGGGTTCGTCCTCACGTTTTAGCCAATTGGTCACTTCGTGTGGCGGGGTGGTCCGACCGGTGAGGGTTATGATTTCGGCAACTTTGGCATCGTTGATATTTAGCGCATAGCGCAGGCGGCGGAGGGTGTCATTATTGGTCATGATGGCCTTCTTTTTTTTGGCGGGCGTTGCGAATTAGATTCATCGCTTTAAAGCTGATTAGTTTTTTGGCGTCTTCGTCCCAAAGGTGAATGAAGAGCGATTTTAAACTTTTACGAATGCCGAGGGGTTCGATGTGCTGCATTTCCTGAATGGCGTCGTGGCATTTTTGCAGGTTGTAGTTGGGGATGGCCGGGTTCAGGTGGTGAATGTGGTGCAGGCCAATGTTGCCGCTGAACCACTGGGCGAT
>JAUUYK010000198.1 GCA_030588285.1 Kiritimatiellales bacterium | reverse complement strand
CACGCCCGCAAAGGGAGCGTAAACCACGCCCACAAGGCGAACGTAAACCGCGTCCACAAGGCGAGCGTAAACCGCGGCCTCCCCGAGAAGAAAATCAGTTCAAACCACTTCCGAAGCAGGAGTCAAAACCCCGCGATGAAGAAACGCCGTGGGATGCTGCTGAATTCACCGTTGCCGCCGAAGAGGGAAAGTTTCGCTTCCACGACCTAGGGCTGCACCCTCGTCTAATGCGCAGTATTCATGCGTTGGGTTGGCAGTACGCCACGCCTATTCAAGGCGAAATTCTGCCCGGCACGCTGAAAGGTAAGGATATGGCTGGACGCGCCCAAACGGGAACCGGAAAAACGGCCGCATTTTTGATCTCGATCATTAACCATTGCCTTAAAAACCCGCTACCGAAACAGAGCAATGGCACGCCACGTGCGCTGATTATTGCCCCGACTCGCGAACTGGCCATGCAGATTGCGGAGGATTCGAAAGGGCTTAATAAATTCACCGGACTGCGGACCGTGGTGCTTTATGGCGGCATGGACTACAACAAGCAGCAACGGGAGCTCGAAGACGATCAAATCGATATCGTGGTGGCCACACCCGGTCGCCTACTCGACTTCGCGAGCAAAGGCATTGTTAATTTAAAATACACTGAAATCATGGTAATTGACGAAGCCGACCGCATGCTCGATATGGGGTTCATTCCTGATGTCCGCCGCATCATCTACAAGACGCCAGACAAATCCAAACGCCAGACCGTGCTGTTCAGCGCAACCCTGTCGGACGATGTCATGAAGTTGGCCGCCGATTGGATGGTTGATCCAGAACGCATCGATATTGAGCCGGAGAAGGTGGCGATGGATTCCATCGACCAGAAGGTCTTCATTGTGACGGATAAGGAAAAATTTCCGCTCCTCTACAACATCATTAAAAATGACAATCCCGATCGGATCATCATTTTTGCCAATCGCCGGGATCAGACCGAGCGACTGGAAGATGAACTGACCCGCTACAGCATTAAATGCGAAATGCTCTCCGGGGCCGTTACGCAGAAAAAACGGATGCGTATTCTCGACGACTTCAAAGCGGGCACGGTCAAGGTACTCGTTGCCACTGATGTGGCCGGCCGAGGGATTCATGTGGATGGCGTCAGCCACGTGGTAAACTTTAATATTCCAGAAAATCCAGACGACTACGTGCATCGCATCGGCCGGACCGGCCGCGCTGGAGCAACCGGCAAATCGATCACCTTTGCCTGCGAAATGGAATCGTTCGAATTACCAAAAATTGAAGAGCTGCTGGGAATGGAACTTAAGTGCACCATGGCTCCAATGGAGCTCCTTCAGGAGCTTCCGGATGCACCGCCTCGTAAGCGGCGGCCACGTCCGGCTAGCGCGCAAGGCGGCGGGCGGCGGCCGCACGGTGGCGGATCGCGAGGCGGCAACCGTCCTCCTCGTCGGAAATAACACCACACACGTTAAAAGCCCCGCCTGCAAGCGGGGCTTTTTTGTTTTCAACAGAAGAAAGAAAGGGACCAAGCTTACCGGAAGATTCTGCGCCGTCTGGTCGCCCTCGGCCGAGGCTTCTTTTTCTTCTCGGCCTCTTCCTCAACCGTCCCATCGCCAGCTTTGGATCCATCCTTTTCACCTTTCACACCGCCGATTATGCCGCCGGTTAGATTTTCCAGCGCATCCAAAGAGAAGTCTCCGGCGCCCTTAAAAGTGTCGGCAACCAATCCAGTTGCGCCCGTCACCGAGCCCAGGATGGCCTCGTAGAAGGCATTAAACAGTTTATTCGAGACTTCAACGAGACTGGTGCCACCATCTTCTTTTCCGATGTCGTTCATTTCAATCTTGGGCAAGGGAATCGGTGCGGCAGGTAGAACGGATAGTTTGGCCCGAACCATCCCACCTTGTACCAGCAGATGCTCGATGATTACTTTTCCGTCCTCGGTTCCGGGAACAGGATTATCAGTCGGTTTATCGGCCTTTTTAGCCGGCTCACGCCCCGTTTTTTCCGCGCGATTTTTCACCGCTTTTTCTAGGTCTAATTGAAGGGTCTTAATGTTATCGGTTTGGATTTTTAGTTCATACGAAATCCGAGGTTTATCGATGAGTATATCCTTAATAAGTAAGGGGCCGGTTTGAATGGAGTCCGGATCGATCTTAATTTGTACCTGCTGAATTTTGGCGAGATATTCATCGGCAAAGTCATGCGGATTGGCAATGGCCACGTCGTGAATATTGATCAACCCTTTCAACGGTTCTATCGAGAGGGATCGAAAGGCGAGCAGAGTTAAGGGTTCGTTATCTTCCGTCGTTTTTATCTCGGAGTCTTTCTCGGCACCAAAGTGGCTCAGCGGGTTTAATTTATTAAGCTTCACCCCCTTGATTAGTCCCGAGAATAGCTCATTGGTTGAACTCGAAAAAATCATATTAACGGCAAGATTGGTGACAGTCAAAAGATGGAGAGCAACCGGTTGTTCGGCCAACGGGATAGGAGCATTGGTGGTATGAATTTCCTCCGGCTGAGTGGTCGTGGCGAGGGCAGAACTCTCATTGGATGACGGTGGAATAAAATTCATAAGCGTCATCTGCAACTCAGAAACATTGCCGCCGCCCTCGGTCTGTTCCAGATTAATTTGGGGCGAGTTAACGAAAACCTCTTGAATAACCACATGCTCCGAACGAATCGATGCCGGGTCAATTTGAACATCGATATGGGCCAAGTGGAATAGATTCGTTGCGGTGAACCCGTTCAGGTTTGGAATCGTAACCTCCTCGATCCGTAAACGTCCCTCCCCCAGCTTAACAGAAACCGAACCGATGCCGACCAGTCGACAGGGCAGAGCGGGCCTGTTCGTTGGCGTGGAATCGAGCAACTCAATCCCAATATCCTTCACCAGAAGATGGTGCAGCAGGAACGGAGGCGCAACGAGGCT
>JAUUYK010000167.1 GCA_030588285.1 Kiritimatiellales bacterium | reverse complement strand
GAGGGATGCTTGCTCTTAACACCTTCCATTTTGAGCAGGTCGATATGGTTGCAGGTTTGCCGTAACCGCAGCAGTGTCTTAAGAATTTCCATCCGGCTCTTGTTAAAGCCTTTTTCTTCGACCATTTCCGCAATCTTATTTTTAGAATCGTCGAGCAGTTGCTTATACACCTTGTGCTGATCTTGGGTGAGCTTACACGGAGCAATGCGTTCGATTTTAGGCGGCAGATCTTTGGCCACATGTTTTTTCATGCGGCGCAAGAGGAACGGATGCAGTTTCCGGCGCAGTTTGATCTGGGCCAATTCCCCCTCTTCTCCGCCATTAAGAATGGGGAGTTCATAATATTCGCGAAACGCTTTATGATGCCCGAGATAGCCTGGCATCAGGTAGTCCATGATCGACCACAGGTCGGTTACGCCATTTTCGATTGGCGTTCCGGTAAGTACAAGGCGGTGATTGGCTTTCAACTTTTTGGCCGATAGCGAATTTTGGGTGGCTCGATTTTTAATGTGTTGTGCTTCATCAAGAATCGCGATGGAATAGGTGTATTCCAAGTGTTTCTCAATATCGCGCCGCATTAGAGCGTATGAGGTGATGACGATGTCGAATTTATCAACCTTATCCCATTTACGGTGCCGGTCGGTTCCGTGCAGCGTCATCACCTTCAAATTAGGCGTAAATTTAACAATTTCTTCGCGCCAGTTTTCAACGAGGCTGGTTGGACAGACAATCAGAGCGGGCATTTCGGT
Organism: Kiritimatiellales bacterium; assembly: GCA_030588285.1. The sequence continues at coordinate 2,695 of JAUUYK010000167.1, read as the reverse complement.
ATGCTCGTTCGCTTCGCGGCTGAGTTGCACCCACGCGAGCGTTTGTAGCGTTTTTCCCAATCCCATTTCATCGGCCAAAATTCCGCAGAATCCACGATTTTCCAGAAAACGTAACCAGTTGACCCCTTCGTGCTGATACGAACGCAACGTTCCCTTCAAGCTTGCACTAAGGGTTACGTGTTCAACCGATTCCTGATTATTTTGTTGCGTGGCCCGCTCCACCCAGGAGGGCGTTGCTTCAATATCAATTCCATCGAGCGCAGAGATTGCCGATTGAACATAGCTTCCATAAATACCGCTCATGCGGAAGGAGCCAGCTTGGTCACCTTCCCCGACCGCACAATCTTCAAAAACTTCGCGTGCCTGCATAATTGCATCGCCATCGAGCAGGATGGTGCGTCCGTTTCGTTCAACAAATGAATCGCCTTTCATTAGCGCCCGTTGAATGTCGCGCTCGGAGATGCTGGTGGTGCCAACATCGTATTCATAGCTCACGTCGAAATAGTCACCAGCGCCCTCTTCAGAAACGTGGACAATGGGCGTCACATAATCGGCCGATGCGGCAAACGGTTTAACCCGCCCTTCCAGCTCAACCTTCCAGCCGAACCGCCGAACCTGCGGAACGCCGCTTCCTAAGAAGTTGAGTACTTCCCGCGGGCCAACAATATTCCGCATCGTGTCCCCAGCGCGCCCCACAAAATTGACCTTCTTCATTTTTTCGACGGCTTGTTTTTCGGCCACCATATTACGAATGCGGTAGCGTAACAGGTCCCGATCGTCCGGAATGGCGAAATTTCCGCGCATATCGGCTCGGCCGGCAACGAGTTCAATCTGGCTATCATACTGTGCGTATAACGTGGCCGCCAACGAGGCGGGACTGCCCTTAATCACCAAACGAAATTTCGGCCGGGCAGGTTTCATGAAAAATAGATCGAGGGTGATATCGGTGCGAACCAGCATTATTTTTTCAATCTGCGGAAGTTCGGATAAGATAAAGGGAGGAACCGATTCTCGGGAGATGAATAATGGCCCTTGATACGCTTCCCGAATCGTCTTTGGCAACAGACAACTCAGTGGCCAAAACTGGCCGGCACTAAAAATCCACCCGGTTTTTTCGCTGACAATATAATGCGCAAAAAGTTCGGTGAGTCCCTTAGGGAGCTCGGTCGATATATTCAATATCAACTGGCCGGTTTTACGATCCATATCCATTTCGAGGACTGAGTCGAGCGTATTGCTGTTCACCGGACAGCCCACGCTACCACCTTCCTGATGAATCGTTTTTCCGCGATGCATATTCAGGAGGTTAATCAAATTATAGATGGAAACCTGTGTGCCGTTCTTAATGACCCCACCGCATAGCTCTTCCAGCATATGGAGAATTTTTTCATCCCGATACGAAAAACTAAACAGTGTTTCCGTCGAGACTTCTTCTGCGGGGGTACGTTTATTGTCGTGATCCACATAAATACGAAGATCAACGCGTTCGGCGTTGAGTTGTTCCTGCCAATTTTTGGCTAGTTCAACAATTAAGTAGGCTTTCACTGCTCCGGGCACATTGAGCTTTACACACTGAATCTGATTTCCTTCAGCAGCTTTCGCAATACGATCAACTCGTCGCTTTTCTGCCGCGGCCTTTTCCTTGAGTTCGGGGTCCGATTCCCGCCGAATCACCTCCAGCCCCATCGCCACTAAATGCGAACAAATTAATCCCCGGTCTCGGTTATCACGACACGGACAATGGTTGTCGACGAGGCCATTTTTGAGCAATTCAAACCGACTCCGCATACCGCGCGGCCCGAGATTTAGAAAGCCGACAACGAAGGGATAATCATACGTAACCTTCTCTACAACACCGCGTTCGAACAAAGATTTTCCATCTCGGAACGCACGCCAGCCCGCCCAATCCTTTAGGTTTTTTTCTGTATATGGAAGTATGTCACTCATGAATTAGTCGGTCCATTTACCTCACGTAAGATGACTAATACTCCCCTCTTTTAAACCGAAAGCCACAAAAAAAGGCACCTTTATATAGTCTCAGCAAACCATACGGGTTTTGTACGACCTCGCCTTACCTAACGTTCCAACAAAACTCGGTCTAACAAATTATTGACGTAAGCACAGGTGCAACACATGATGCGCGCCTTTCAAAAATAAGGAAATGTCCATGCAACGGATCATGAAAAAATCGAAGATACATACGGCCACCATCACTGGGTTGGAGTTGTATTATGAAGGGAGCGTCACCATCGACCGCAACCTACTAGATCTGGCCGACATGCTGCCCGGTTGATGTGCGCTCAAGTATGGAGTATTTATTTGTCGGCCACCCAAAAGGTGCGTTACATGTTCCGTGGATCGATGAACCGGAGTGGGTGATAAACAAAGATTTCGTTATGGAAATCAGAAAACTGGCATTGGGCGGTTTAAAGGAGTCATCAACTGACGACGTGCCCATTATTCTGATCTGCCGCAGCGGCAACCGATCTGATGAAGCAGGCAAGCTGCTGATCGAATCAGGTATTCGTAATGTCTATCATATTGATGATGGTTTCGAAGGCAAGCTGGATGAAGATCATCATCGCAGTACAGTTGGCGGCTGGCGTTACCATGATTTGCCGTGGGAGCAGTGCTGAAAACCAATGAACAACGAAAAATGAAAAATGAAAAATTTTTAAAAACTGAAAAACAATGG
>JAUUYK010000033.1 GCA_030588285.1 Kiritimatiellales bacterium | reverse complement strand
GGGGCACCTTTCGGCTATGGTTTTAGTGGCGGAGCAATGGAAGGAACCGTTGGTGAGTAGTGCGAGTATTCAGATGGGGTTTTTCAGCGGACAGTCGCCTTCCGCGCAAGGTGAGCTTCCGTTGGAAACCGCGGGAAAGGGGAGTTTTACCTATGTTGATCCGACGATTCATAACAATCAGGATCTGGATGTGCCGACATATGTTCGGCGCGATATCAAACTTCCGCGGTAATACAACGTTCACTGCATATACAAATTAGTGGTGTTTTCATAGCCGATGGTGGTTTCGTCCCCGTGCCCAGGATATACGCGAATATCTTCGGGTAACGGCTTTAATCTCTTCAACGATTCTTTGAGTTGGTTTGGATTTCCGCCGGGTAGATCGGTTCGCCCGCACGATCCTTTGAACAGCGTGTCGCCGGTAATCAGAATTTTACTTTCGGGAAAAAGAAGGCAACAGGATCCGGGGCTGTGTCCGGGGGTTTCTATGCATTGGAAGTGGAAGTCTCCAAGGGTCCAATCAACGGAGGTTTCCAGTCGAAGAAAATCTTCGATAGAGGGTCGCTGGGGAATGGGATAATGGGGGGGGGATCTGGTTGAACGATTCAAAGGCCCATTCGAGATCTTTGGAATGCATGGCGACCGGTGCGGGATGTTTCTTATGCACTTCGGCCAAGGCGTTGATATGATCGGCGTGAGCGTGCGTGCAGATATAAGCGGTTATTTCGAGTTCGTTGTCTTTTAATGTTTTTAAAATAGCGGGGGCATCGAATCCGGGATCAAACACCAGTGCTTTGTTGTTTTTGTTCCAGAGGATGGTGCAGTTTTCTTCGTAGGCCCCCGTGGGGAATGTTACTAAATTCATCGATTACTTCGTTTTTATATCGGGTTTTTTGGTGTATGCGCAGTTGATGACCATATTCCCTTTTAGTTTGCCGGTATTTTTGCCCAGTGGCGTAATGTTGAGCGAACGGATATCGTAGCGAACACTTTGTTGTTGTAGATCGGTCAGAAAACCAACTATGGCACTGAGATTTCCTTCCCAGGTGCAATTGATTCCGAGTTCAAAAAGATCGCCGGTTAGTTTTTCGGGATAGGGTTGGCTTCGGGTAATATCTAGGTTATTTTTGTTGGAAATTATTTTGATGGTTTTCATGAGATCGGGAGCAACCGAGGTTTTTTTAGAATCAAAAACGCGCAAATCTTTTTGCAACTCATTTAGTTCAGCCATCCACTCTTCCTGCATGGAGATGCGCCGTTGATCTAGTCGAATTTGAGCCTTTAACTGCTCGATTTCGTTCTTTTTAGATTTCCATGCGTCGGTTTTGTTGTCGACCGTGTACCACGTATAACCAAATAATATGATCGCGAGTGTCGTTGTGCCTAATCTCATTTCCCGGTGTGAAATTTTCATTATTTTTCCTCCTTGGAGACGAGTTCAAGCGATGCCGAAAAGACGGTGCGTCGCACCCCTTTGGTTTTTTTGGTATTGATCGACTGATCTTTCAATCGATTAAACAGCTTGGAGGAGGTTAAGGTTTCGAAAAAGTCGTAGACAATGCTGTCGTTGTGGGCGGTGCCTCGGAGGGTCACGCCTTTCTCTTTCTTGTAATTATAAGAAAGCAGTTCGATGTCGCCTGCTGGCAGTATTAAAGTGATTTCTCGGAGACATTCGATTGAGGATTTGGACCGGTCGGTATAGGCGGTTAGTGCGATTAATTTGTTTTTATTTCCCTGCGCGGCTTTGGCTGCTGGAGCGATGGCGGTAGCGTCTGCTATTGTTCGATGCAGTTGGATGTCTCGCGCTTTATAGGCACTGAAAAAGAGGACAACAACGAGGAACCATGTAGCGATTATGCTGCCGGAAATAATGGAAAACTTTTTCAGCATTTTTTTTCGTTTTTGATGTTCGACCCATTCGCGGGGGATCAACTCAATCCGGCTTTCTTGACTAAGGGCGCGTTGCAGCATGCCTTCGGTAAGAGGGGGGAGGTCGTTTAGATCATGACAAAGCACATTAATTTTACATTGATCAGATAATTTAGAGCAGAGAGATTTGGAGTTGTTGCCGTGGGTCCAAAATTGAATAACGGTCGGGGCAGGGAGGTCGAGTTCGGTATCGAGCATGGTCAGGGTATAGTCGATTTCATGGATTAGTTCATCGATCAGTGTCGTGTCATCGAGTTGTGCATGAAGCGAGCGGAGGGCGATGGGGTTGCCTTCTAGCATTACGACCAAAATAAAATCGATACCGTCGACAATGATTAAAATTTCACAGCCCGAGGTGGCGAGCTTGTTTTGAGTGCGCATCAGTTGCATCCAGCCCAGTACCCGAGCATCAATGCTGTGCACGCGCACACCTTGATTTTCAAAAATATCGCCGATGAAATCGATGTGTTCCCGTTGAGAGGCTCCCATTAAAACCAGTGAGGTTTCGTCGGTTTGGCTGAGGATTTCGTGGGCCACCGCTAATTGATCAAGCGGGAAGGGGGAAACTTTATCAATCTGGAACTCTACCATTTCGGTAATTTCTTCCGGATCGGTGCTGGGAAATTCCATGACACGCATGAGCAATTCGGAGGCGCGTAATGCAATGGTGACTTCGCCCTTGAGATGTTCGACTACGTTTTCGGGAAGGTGTAAGGCCCCTATGTTTTCGGGAGAAATTAAGTCCGGTAATTCAAGAGAAAGATTTTCCTGATCAATGGTCTCCGCCCCCTCTTGAGTTACTTTCAGAGTGGTCCATTCAATACCTTCCGTAGTTCGGCAGGCGGCTGTGATGATCTTATCGCGTTTTCGCATCTTTTTTCACCGGTCCTTCGTTCCAGTAGACGATCACCGAATCCTTATTTTTCAACAACATGATGCACTCGATCTGGTACCTATTATCGAATATATCTCCCACAGACGTTACCTTCACAAACTGACTTTGCAATTTAAATCTACCATCATTGCCAAGGTACCCTTCGGGCAGTCCATCATCGACCGTTCCGAATTCGCCGTCGAGGCCTTTCCGTTCTTCTAAAAGGTCCATAATCTGTTCGTCGGAAAGTCCGGACGCGCGCATGGCATCGGGAGATGCCGTATTTAAATTAAGTCGACCATCGCCCCAGACGGTCAGCAGTTTTGCAATTCCGAAAATTTCGTCGCTTTCTTCATCGGCCGGTTTCCCATAGAGCACGTCTGGCCCCCAGTTTTTGATAAGAAGCAGTTCTTCAACACTGTCGAGTGGGCCATTTTTAACGGGATAGCCGCGTTCTTGATAGAACGGATCGTCGGATTCCGCTCCGTTAAGTCCGTGAAGGTCGGTTGTATCGATCCAATCTTCGAGGCAGTCAATCATGCTGTCCCAGTCGGTGGAAGGAATGTTGGCCAGTTCAAAAATATCGAGCCAACCTTCTCGGTCCAGTAGATTAATGTTGAGTCCGCCTTCGGCGGAATCAATCGTGATGGTAAACATTCCGTCATCGTCCATTTTGATGGCGGATGTGCTTGCGAGACCGCGTTTGATATGGAGCGCCGCGAGCATGAATCCGTCTTCATCGTTCTCTATATTTTCAACTTCAAGTTGTTTGGCATTTTTGAGCTGATCGAGAATGGCGCGGCCATATTCTAATCCGGACAAGGCCAGCATTTCGGCGCGGAATTTTTTACGTTTGTGCGAAACTAGCATGCCTTCCAAATTGACCTCAAATGCGAATGATCCAACGATCAGCGAAAGGATTATTAAAACCCAGAGTGCCACAATCAGCGCCGCGCCTTGTTTTGATTTTTTCGGATGGAGTTCAGGTTTTTTCATTATCGGCTTATGTTAATGTTTCCGCCGCCGGTTGATGTGGCGGTTCCGCTTGATCCAGCCGTGCTGCTGGGGCTAGCCAATTTTTCTTTGACCGATAGCGCAACGGGAATTTCGAGGATGCGGGTAAATTCAATCGGCTCTTCATCTTCATTTTCTGACGCCACGAAAAGAACAATTCGGATGCGTTCGGGAATTGAGTTTTCTTTCTCCCAGTCCTCGACCCAATCTTCGGTTTCTTTGTCCCAGAGAAGGATTTCCATTCCCTGAATGGCGCGCGAAACCAGAAGGGGTTCGGAATTATATTCATCTTCATATGCTTCGTCATCCACCACTGCCGGCATGGGGGTGGCAAATAAAGCGGAGCCGCCGGAGTCGGCGGGGCCAACAAATAACCGAATACGGTGTGGCCCTGAGGAAAAAGGTGAGTTTTTCGGTATGAATGCGCTGCTGGAGGTGACGAAGCTGATGGAGTCGGCGGGGAATCCATCGGAATTTTCTTTCTCAATTTTAAAGGCGTAGGTCTTTCTGGAATTATAAAAGTAGATCGTCGAACGCAATGCTTTCACTAACTGGGTCATGGCAAAGTCGCCATGTTTAATGCCATCAATCACCTCCGAACCGCGTTTCCAGCCGCGGATGGTTCCGCTGAATGCTTGGAAAGCAATCGACATGGCAATGACTAAAATGACCATGGCCACGAGTAGTTCAAGCAGAGTAAATCCGCCTCTATTTTTCACCTGTAAAAATTTAGATTTCACCGTTTAGATTTAAAATTCCTTGGTTACGCTTTCGGCGTTGGGCGCATATTTATACATCGTAATTTCTTCGTAGGCATTGCGTCCTCGTTCCGACCAATCGATGCGGAGGGTAACTAGAAAAAGTCCGGGACGCTCTTCTTCGTCGACGATCACGATTTCCCGCGACCAGGTAAACCCTTCAATGTTATCAAAATCGCCTGATTCCGAGAGTTCGGTTATATCAATATTTTCAATCGGGTGTTCGATATCGACCCGTAGAAAAAGTCCACGCGCCACTTCGCGATTGCGGGCCGTGCGCACTACGGAGAGGCATTTAGACATCGCCATCATCATAGAGGAGACTCCCACGCTAAGGATGACCAGAGCAATTAACACTTCAATCAGCGTCATGCCTATTTTTGATGAGGAAAGTTTTTTCATAACTAAGGCTGAATATTCTCAATTTGACGCAATTAAAGAAAGACAAACATGTCCGCTTTTTGTTCCCGCCCACGCTGGCATCCTCATTCACTCCTCTTTCCCATGAAAAATAGGGATCCATGTAGCCAATATAGATTCTACCGTCCCCCTTTTACAGATGGTTTCAACGCAAGACAATTGAGAATACCACCAGCCACCGGTCCTTTTTTATATACCTTGAAGTCTCTTTTAGATAAATAAGGGGAGCAATTAACATCTGCCTTCGGGCATTGGACGCCTACCTATGATTAAATGGATCATCATCTTTCTGCTAACCGCCACCCTGGTACAAGCCAAAATAAAAAACGACTTGCCGAACGGGTTGATGCTTAATTTGGATTTTCAAAACGTCAGCGAAGGACTAATTGCCAGCAAAACGCTCTACCCGCTATTTGTTCCGATCGATGAGCTGGGGCTAGAAAACTTTGATCAACGTAACATGCTCGCTTTTGAGTTTGGGCAAGGATTGGATATTCCCCACAGTTCGCTGCTGGATCCAAATGGTGACGAGTGGATTGTTTCGGTTCGCTCCTATTCATTAACCGACGGAATTATCGTTTCCCAAAGTAATGAAAAAATCGGCTATATTATCTATATGAAAGATGGGCATATTGAAGCCCTTGTGCACACCGGACACTCCACGTTCAAGCTACGCGAGCACGATAGCCATGGACGCACAAAATATACGAAACGATGGGTCACGACTGAGCTGCGAATCAAAAAAGATACGGCGCGTTTAAACTTAAACCAACGTCGGGTTGATCTCGTTCAATTTGAGCCAGCTTTAACGGGCGAAAATCTACGCATCCGATTGGGGAATCATACCGCCTTACCCGCTCCGTTTAAAACCTCGAAACTTTCTCCCACCGGCTTCACGGGAGCCATTAACTCGTTCAAAATGCTGCGCCAATAGATTTTGATCGACGAAAAATGTCGGCGCCATTTTTACCGTTCTATTATCTCTCGTTTGCCGCCCTCTTTTTTCGTTACCAGGTCTGTTTGACGGGTGAAATATACAAGATCATTCGTTGGCTACGTCGTGGAATAGTTCGAAAAAATCCATTCCTTTTCAAAATATATATATCCCAACGTTTGGAAGTTGTGTAGAAATTCCCAATGCACTTCTTCGAACAACTGATTGGAACACAGGCAGGTCTAATACTGGCTTTTCTTGTAACCGCCGCACTAGTGGTTGTGGCAGGAATCCGCCTGAGTATTTATGGCGATGCACTCGGCGATCGAACGGGGCTCGGAAGCGGACTGATCGGACTCGTTTTTCTTGCGGCCGTAACAAGTTTGCCGGAACTAGTCGTTTCGCTGACCTCGGTCATCCAATGTTCTGATCTTTTACAGGGAGCCGATCTGGCCATCGGAAACATGCTAGGCTCCAACGTATTTAATCTTTTAATCCTCGCACTTCTGGCCCTATTTTTTCCCCGTAAATTTAATCCAAAATCCTTGGAGGATCCACATACGGGTTCAACGGTGTACGGCATGGTGATGCTGGCCATTTTTGCCGTTGCATTCGTATTAAGTGGACCCGATACATGGATGGTTCCGGGATTGCAATGCAACGGTTTTATTCTGCTTCTGCCCATGGCCTATATTTTTATTCTGATCCGTGAACACCGGAACCATGCAACCAAGGAAGGCGATGGTCAAGACGCCCAGCTGCCCTCCGAGGCAAAATTGGCGAAGATTTCTGCCCTACAATTTTACAGCGCCCTCGCGGGGCTCTGCGGGGCGATCATCGCCGGTGGCATTCTGCTCTCAATCCTCGGCTCGCGCATGGCTCTGCCTCCAGAGCAAGGTGGTTTTGGAATGGAGGCCACATTGATTGGGACGCTCTTCCTTGCCATCTCCACCAGTTTGCCCGAACTCGTTATCTCGTTTGCCAGCGTTCGCATGGGATTTTTGGATATGGCCGTTGGAAATGTGCTCGGCAGCAACCTATTTAATCTGCTGATTATCTTTGCAGCCGATGTAGCCATGCGCGGTGAAAGCCTACTCGAAAAAGCCTCGTCTAAACATTGGACCAGTGTGGGACTGATCGTAGCACTTACCCTGCTAAGCGGAGTACTGCTACGTACTAAATCAAGAAAAGTCGCACTGCCAATTGCGGGCAGCATGATTCTGCTCTACGCCATTATTATGGCCTTTTTTATCTAGCCATTAATCCGAACTTGAAACCGTAAGGTTGTCAATACAGGCTAGACCTGTTTGATTTTTCGGAGAATAAAAACCCACATGTGCCTGAGTGGTGTTCCACATTCGGGCTGCAACTTTGTCTTTTGTTTTATCGGTAAACGCGAGCGAAGTAATCAGTTTTCCTTCCCCTGCAGTTCGGATTTCAACCGAGGCCTCAAAGGAATCGGGCTCCGATAGTTTTTTCACCACCAGCACCATGCGGTACCACTCCGAAATTGAAACACGCTTCGTTGAACGAATTAGAAAATCTTCTGACGGGATTATTTTAGAAGATGAATCGGGAAATTTGCCCGACAACCGCCAATTACCATCGGCCATGGCCTCTAGCAGAATGGTCCATCGCACTTTTTTACTGAGCAACTCATTTCCAATCATCACCATAAGAATCGGCTTATCGAGGATGAAATCGGTAGGTTCAATTGCAATCTTGAAATCAAACTCCATCGTCAGCGTTTTTCCGGGAAACCATCGAATTGGCTCACCCGTCACACAACGGATTGATTCTTTTGACGCTTGAATTACCAAGGCTTTGTCGCCCGTAGTTTCGCCCATTCCCAAATCATCCATAATGGAGAGCGCGGAAGAATCCTTCACCTGATCGAAGATGTTCCATTCAAACTGCCCCTCAAT
>JAUUYK010000133.1 GCA_030588285.1 Kiritimatiellales bacterium | reverse complement strand
TGACGAATCGGGAGCGAGAAAGCATTGTTTACGGGTATACGAAAAGGAATCTTTTTCATGGTTGGAAAGCAGATCAACAGAATGATTTTCGCACTCGGTTTTATGGCCGGGATTTGCTTGGCGGAAGAATCAAAATATACGAAGGATCGGTATGACGTGATTGTTGATCGATCCCCGTTTGGAGCGGACCCGTTAGTGATGGGGGAATCCGAACTTTCAGAAAAAAATGCTACCGAGGCTTCGAAGGCCGCAGAAAAGGAGCTCCGCCTCTGCTTTTTGCTCGAATCTCAAGAGGGCGAAATCCGCGCGGGATTTGAAAATAAAACCGCGAAACCGGGCGATCCCAAAAATGTGATGTTGATGGTCGGCGAAAGTTTTCGAGGGATGAAGTTGTTGAATATTGATTTAATTAACTCCAGTGCAACGCTGGATCGAAGAGGAAGCAAGGTAACCTTTGAACTAACAAAAGGTGTCGCTTCTGCATCCGCGCGAAAAGCCCCAGGCCAGTCAACGCGTCGATTTGGTGGTGGTTTCCGTCGCCAGCCGACCAAAGCACCAGCAAAACCTGCTGCGCCGGCATTGTCGCCAGACGAGCAGTCGAAAAAGCGCAAAGAAATTCGCGACGATCTTCGGCAGTATCAAATGGAAGTCATTCGTGCGGGAATGCCGCCCCTTCCTATCCCGTTGACGCAGGAAATGGACGATCAGCTCGTGACAGAAGGGATTCTTGCCCCAGGCGAGTAGTTCTATTTAAAAGAAACCCGCCGGAAACGTCACGTGAAACTCCGAATCAATCAAATTGCCGTACGGCTGGAATATACCGAAGCGGATGTGCTCAAAGCCATCGGTCAGAAAATTCGTTGTGAAAAAGGGCAGATCAAACAGCTGGAGATTATCCGTCGCTCGCTAGATGCCCGAAAAAAAGATCGTGAACCGCGCTATATTCTCTCTGTCGAAATTGACCATCGCGGAAAACCGCCGCGACTCGTGCAGGGACAAGTCGAAAAAGCCCAGAAACTTACCCCCCCCCAAAAAAATCCAAGGGTCGAATGTGTTGACCATCCCCCGGTTGTTATTGGTGCGGGCCCCGCCGGGTTGCTTGCTGCACTAACGCTGGCCGAAGCGGGGCATAAACCGCTACTCGTTGAACGGGGCGCCGAAACCCCCGATCGCTCGGAGCAGGTCGAAGATTTTTGGAAAACGGGCACGCTCAACACCGAAAGTAATGTGCTCTATGGCGAAGGCGGTGCCGGTCTATTTTCCGATGGAAAACTAACCGCCCGCTCAAAGGATCGCGCCCGTATCCGGCGCTTTTTTGAAATCCTCGTTTCCTGTGGCGCCTCTTCGGATATTTTGATCGATGCCGCTCCCCACATTGGTTCCGACGATCTCACTCAGATTATTCCGGCCATTCGAAATCGGATCTGGGAACTCGGCGGCGCGTGCGCATTTAATTCCAAGTTGGAAACGATTCACGTTGAAGATGGCGTATTGCGCGGAGTAACGGTTTCGGGAAAAGAGATCCGCACCGAGGCTTGTTTTCTGGCCACCGGCCACAGCGCCCGCGATATCTATTTCCTGCTCGCCGAAAATCACGTTGCACTCGAGGCCAAACCCCTGGCCGTGGGCGTTCGGCTCGAAATTCCTCAGCACCGCATCGATACCGCGCAATATGGCCAATGGACCCATCTTCCCGCGCTGGGCAGTTCCAGCTTTCGTCTCACCCGAAAAGAAGAAGCCAACGCCCGGCGGTGCTATAGTTTTTGCATGTGCCCCGGCGGTCTCGTAATTCCCTGTGCATCCTCCGAAGGCCTGTTCACGACCAATGGGATGAGCCTCTCCGCCCGCGATGAACCCTTCGGAAATGCCGCTTTTCTGGTTCCTGTTGATTTGGCTGATTTTGCCGCCGCTAAAAACAGATCGGGCCATTCCGTGCTTGCTGGAATTGAATTTCAAAAACAGATGGAACGCGCCGCTTTTGAAGCCGGAGGTTCCGACTATGGCCTGCCTGCGGCCCGCCTTGTTGATTTTCTCGAGGGTGAAATGGGCGCGCTTCCGACGAAGCGTTCTTGCGCTCGTGCGGTTCCTGCGGTGCTGCAAAATATGTTGCCCGATTTTGTTTCTGCCACCCTGCAATCGGCGATCCCCAATATGATGCGGGAATTAAATGGGGTGAAAATAGAAGAAGCCCTGCTTTATGCCGCCGAAACCCGTAGCTCTGCCCCCGTCCGAATTTTACGGAATCCATCCGGCGAATCCATCACCACCGCGGGGCTTTATCCCTGCGGCGAAGGTTCCGGTTATGCCGGTGGAATCGTCAGCTCGGCCCTCGATGGAATGAAATCCGCAGAACTCTTTATTCATAAATAAACAGGTTGGGTCTGCTACAATTTGTAATCGCCACGGGATTGCCGCGGCTCTTTTATTTATTTAATTCCGACTGAAATTCCTCTTTTTCGCAAAGGCCAATACTGACTTCGCGCGCAACGTAGGAAATGAATTTCACCTGATTTTTAAAGTACTTTTTCACGGGGCCGAATTTGTGCACTAAGAATCGCGTGCCCCAGTTATGGGGATATGCGTGGGTGTTGATCGAGAAAACAATGCCGATCGGCCCTGCATCGATAATCTGCAGGTGAATAATCACATCGTATGGGCCGAAGAATCGTTTGCCTGAAGCCAGCACAAGATAGTCGAAGGAATAGGCATCGGTTTGTTTGCGGTAGAGTTCCGCAAGATTTTCCCGTTTCCCTTTTTCGTTGATGTAATAATATTCGTTGGGCGCCACTTCAATAAGCGGAAAATGAAGGGGATTATTTTTAGAAATCGAATGGGTAAACTCTTGCTGCAACGCGAGGATTAGCTCGGGTTGGCTGAGCACCCGACAGGCTATATCGAACCGAATGGGCAGAATTTCGCTGGTTCCCAGACGAAGGCATTTTTGACTAAAGACATCCTGCGCATCGGGATCGGTCAGTAGGTCTGCGGTGCCAAGTGCCGCGGCACTCCCCGCAATCAGAAGAACCACTAGTTGTAATGCAAATCGTTTCATTAGAACGCGCATTAGACGGGAAGGCGGCTCCTGCGTCAAACCACGAAATACGCAATAGATCCTAAATCCCGCCGCCGTTCTTAAAGTTGAGGTGCAGGCCGCACTCTTTATGCTCCGAACTTTCCCACCACCATCGGCCCGCGCGCTCGTCTTCGCTATCGCGGCAGGGACGGGTGCAACAGGCACAGCCGATGGAGAGATAGCCCTCGTCGTAGAGCCGGTTGTGAGGGACGCCATGTTTTTCGACATAGTGCCATAATTCCGGCTGCGACCAGTTGAGCAGGGGATTTACTTTAACCATGCCCGGATGCACGGGATCGGGTTCCATAAAGTTTAGGTTTTGCCGAGTTCCACTCTGGTCGGAACGGCGGCCGGTGATCCAGGCCCGGTAGCCATCGAGCGCGCGCCCAAGCGGTTCCACCTTTCGGATGCCACAGCACTCGCTTCGGTTGCCAATACTTTCCTTGAAGGAGAAGAGCCCTTTCTCGGTTTCCAAGGTTTGCACGGCTGCGTAGTGCGGGAAAATCCACTCGACGTTGATTCCATACTTCTGACGAATCGCCTCTGCACATTCATAGGTCTCTTCGGGTAGCCGACCGGTATCAATTGAAAAAACACGAACCGGTTTGCCAACCTGATGTAGCATGTCGAGCAATACCAGCCCGCCCAACTGAAAGCTGGTGGCCATGCAAATGTCAGAGCCAAAGTGATCAATGGCTCGCGAGAGAATCTCCAACGAATCCTTGGGGCTTACTTGGTCGAAAAGAGGGGGATAATCGTTCATTAAATTAGACCCTCACCGGTTCAGTAAGCAACGAGACTTTCTGGATGCTAATGGCGTCGACTGGGCACGCCGCCACGCAGGCGCCGCAGCGGATGCAGTCGTCTTGGTTAATCCAGATCATGTTGACGTCGTCGGATGTTTCGGCGATTTCCCAGCCCACGATGCGGCCTTCGTCGTCCTGCTTTAGTTCCTTAATTTTCAAGATGCACTCGGGGCGTGGTTTGGCCTTCACGCACCAGTCGCAGAAAATACATTTATCGGAATCGATCTCAAATTTGTAGTGGCACTGATAGCACCGTTGGGTAGCGTCGATTGAGGTTTCTTTATTGAAGCCAAGCTCCACCTCGGTCGGAAGATCGCGCTCAGCCAGCCCAATGGTTGGCATCGATTTCCGTGCAACGTC
>JAUUYK010000112.1 GCA_030588285.1 Kiritimatiellales bacterium | reverse complement strand
TTTTCTCGCCGATGGTGACGGCGACCTGCGGGCGTCGGCTCTTTTTTTTCCACCAGTTGGGTAGGCGTATCAGCAGGTTCGATTCCTCGTAGGTCGGAATACCCAGCAAAAATTCATAGGCCTCTTCCGGAAGCCAGACGAGGGGGTGGAAAACATCGCCGGTTTCCACCAAGACGGCGATTAGCGCATCACGCTTGGCCGCTGCGTTGAGGGGTGAGAGTAGTTTAATGAGGGCCGATTTGTTGTTGGTTCCCGCGAATTCCTTGAGCGCCTTGCCCAGCGGGAGCTGTTTCACCCGTCCGGCCTGAGATAGACCAGAGGCATAGGAAGCCATGAAGGCGAAGGGGAATTCGGTGTCGCCCTTGTTTTCGGCCAGATGCAGCGTAACGCGTCCAACGCGCGACCAAAGCGGCGCGTATTTTTCAAGAAATCCGGCCGGGCCCTCGCCTTCAGAAAGGCGAATTTGCGTCCACGCCTCCATTCGTTTCCAAAGCGTGGAAAGCCCCTCGGGCGAAAGGTATTCCGCCCCGCGCATCGGCGGGGTATTGAGGATTAGTTCCGCGAGTTCGGCGATCGAAGGGGCGGGGGTTTCCACGGCGTCGCCTTCGGGGTTGTGGCACAGAGCGCGGAGAAATAGGCTCCCAAAGTTTTTCCAGAACGTGACCGAGGAATCGCCCTCCATTTTGAGTTTTTGTCCGGCGAGTGCAATCAGACCCGCCGCATCTGATTGTGAAAATTCAGGGAGACTATTTTCACGACAAATCACAACCCCGTGCGGGGTGAGTTCGAGGGTGGATGATGTCGATTGTTTCATACAGGTTGGAATCTATTTATTCGGCGGGTAGTGTGAATTGCAGGTTTTTCCGCGTAGCACCGTTCATGGAACGAACAAGCAGGTTTACATTTGTGGATGGATTACCGTTTCCTCCCGAATCCTCATGGTGTTTCCTGCATTGTTTGGCACGTTTAACGGCAGTAGGGATTTTGTTTAGCGTGGTTGTGCTGGGAGCTTCTGATTTTGTGTAGTCAGGGCAGTATTTCTTTAGTTCTTTTTGTATGGAATCGCAGTCCGGGAAAAATTTGGTGGTGTAGCCATTTTTTTCGTGAAGCAAACGCCAGTATTCAAAGGAAGGGTCGGATTCGATGAACTTGATTCCTTTCGCTCCCGAAATTTCACGCGCTTTTTTAGCCTGCGTTCTTCGTTCGTCGTGTTGTTTTTCTAGATCAAAGACGCCCCAGACTTCATTGAAAGGGTTTTCAGGATCTGCTTTCTTTCGCGCATTCCGAAGGTTGATTGCACTTTGTGTAAGTGTGATCGGGTCGGTGCCTTCCGGGTGGATGACTTTAATGTCTGTGGAGGAGAATTTTAGAAGATTTCTTAGTGCTTTGAAATAGTTAACTTCGGTATTTTCCCCCTCGGTTACAATTAGGATTGTTTTGGCCGATGCCTCAACGCGGTTAGGGCGACCATAATCCCGTGCTGTCCGATGTCCCGTTTGCTTTTTTCTGTTCATTGTTTGAGCCCTTCGGGAAGAAAGGGGATGCCACCATAGACGCCAGCTAGATACCGTTTATTGATGGCCGAATTTTCGCGTTCTTTGTAGTCCGTCAGGGGGTAAAGAGTCGTGGCTCCGGCGTCGTCTTTTTCCGTAAACCAAATTTGGTCTCGTCGAAGGAGTCTCTGATCTAGGAATACGGGGTTATGCGTGGTAAATACGATTTGTGCTCCATTAGAATTGTTTTCATTAGAAAATAGAAATTTCAACAACTCACGAACCAGCAAAGGGTGCAAGCTGGTATCGATTTCATCAATAAAAACCGTGTACCCATTTTTTAAGGTATCAAGCCATGGGCCGAGCAAGGAAAAAAAACGTCGCGTGCCCGCAGATTCCTCTTTATCGAAATTCATGGCAACGGAAGTTCCATTGCTGTCGCGATGCAGTAAATTGATTTGGGTCTCAATGAGCTTTCCGTCATATTTTTCACGGAGAAATCGTGGAACATTCCCGTTTTGAGCTGATTCGACATCAAATTCGCGTTCATCGGCTTTAACATCTATAATTCCGAAGTCAGCGTTTTTAATTAGGGAAATCACACGGTCATGATCTGAGTCGTTATTCAAGAAATCGAGTGTAACTCTTGGATGAATCCCGCTCTCATCAGCAGATAAACGGACGATCCGTAATTGCGTTTTAAACCACATATAGACTTTGGTCAGTTGCTGGTGGTTAAGGTCTGCTCCTTGCGAAAGAAACAGGACGTTTTCTTTGGTGTAATCTTGGAGTTTGAAGTCGTGTTTAAATGCACCAGCAGTCTTGTCCCATTCGTATTGCTCTGTTTTTGCGTTGTATGAACGGTGGCACCAGCATTGAGCGCGGCCTTCGGGGTAAGCGTATAGATATTCTTCGATGACGCGTTGAGGGGTTACGATAACCCCATAGAGATAACGAACTCCAGCAGTCTCAAAAGTAACGTCGAATTCAGATGGTTTGGTTATGCAATTTTTCTCAAGTTTAAAAGGTTCGGTTCCTGTGGAATCTCCCGGTTTGAGATCGGTTGCTGAGTTTATGACGAGATCGGCTAAGAATGTCAAAGCATGCAGCACGTTGCTTTTCCCCGATGCGTTAGCGCCATAAATGGCGGCGCCTTTGAGGAACTGCAAGCCGGCCAATCCTTTAAGGGGGTTGTTTATGACATTCTCGGGAAGTTCTTTATTCGCTTTGGTGGCTACAAGACTCAGCGTCTGTTCATCGCGGATGGAACGAAAGTTTTTAACTTTAAATTCAATAAGCATGTGAACAGATTAGGCATACGGGGTCGTTGTTCAAGCATAAAAATTGCAGAAATACCGCAAAAATAGCATTCTAGTTCGCTGGGTAGCATTTCCTCCTATTTTTTCAGCAAAAACGTAGCGGTTTCGTAGGTGGCTCGAACGCCATTATCCGTGGCAAAGTTGTTCTGATAGTCAGTAACGAGTTGGTTGAGTTCGGTGCGGGAGAGAGGGGCGTTTCCGGCACTCACTTTACCGCCCGTGACGCCCTGTTCATGGATCGCTTTGAGGAAGTTTTTGGCGTCGGCGTAGATAATTTCTTCTTCGCTATGCTTGCGCCGTTCGAGGGTAAATCCGGCATTTTCGAGGCTCGCTTTGGTTTCCGCGTAGGTCGGCAGGGTTAGTTCCGGGGTTTTTTCGGGGCTGATTTTTCGCCTGAGTTCGTGCAGTTCCTTGAGAGTGCCTTGCAGCATCATACCCAACACAAAGGTGCCGCCGGGCTCGAGGCATTGAAAAATATTTTCAAAGGTGGCGCGGAGGTCGAAAACCCAGTGGAGTGCTGAGCTGGAGACGATGAGCGGATAGCGGTCGCCGCCCCAATAGGTTTGTGCATCGCCAACAATCCAGTTGATTTGCGGGAAACGGTTAAAGCGTGTGCGGCTGTGCAGGACCATTTTCTCGGCCACATCAACCGCATCGATTGGGACCTCAGGAAAGCGGGCGGTCAAGAGTCGGGTCAGCTGGCCGGTGCCGGGGCCGAGTTCGAGAATTTGTTCAGGATACATTTCTGGCAGCATGGATGCGACCGACTCCGCCAGCGCGAGTTGCGGGCGGGCGTGATGGTCGTAGGTCTTGGCTGCGGCTGAAAATCGTTGTCCAATCATGGTGAAGTTTCCTGAAATATGGTGAAAATATCTAAGAGATTTACCCGCTCAATGCAACTATAGGAAGTGCAAGATTTCATTCGTGACGGTTGTGAATTGGTGTGCGGACAGCGCATGGCCTTGCCCAGGGAAAAGGGTGAGTTGGCTGTTGGGCAATCGAGCGTGCAACCACTCGGACGCGGAAGCTGGAATGATCCGGTCGTCGGCACCATGCAGCAACAGGACGGGAATTTCAAGGGCTGGAACTTTTTGACGGAGGTCGGTGGAGCGGAGGTATTCGAGGCCGGCCACGAGGTCTTCTGTGCGGTCGCAGCATGGTCGGGAGTGATGTCGACTTTGCTGCTGCGGGAAATGTACGTTGTTAAAGAATTCTTCGAGCACGGTTTCGCGGTTTCGTTTGAGCTGGAGAATCATGCGCCGGAGAATTTTTTCAGGGATTCCGCAGGGGTATTCCTCGGCCGCACAAAATTTAGCGGTGGAGGAAATGAGCACCAGTTTTTTGCAACTCTGGGGTAAAAACTCCATCGTCAAAAGGCCGCCCATTGAACCCGTGACAATATAGTCGGCGTCCGGAATGATCCGATCTTTTAGCACCTGCGCGCCGGTTAGGAGTTGAACCTCGAAATGTTCAGAAAGTTTGTCGCCCATCGGCTGAATTGCTTCAACCCCGTGTGCCCAACCAGAAATAATTAAAAGTGACGGGTTCATTTTTTGACAGGATGAACAGGATTTGTTTTTGATGAAAGAACGCGAACTTTTCGTTTTATTTCTACACCGTGTTCGGCGAAGTTGAGGATTAATCCAACGGGTTTATTCGTTGCGGTAAGATAGTTGACGAGTTGTACTTCATGCGCAATCACGATTTTAGAAACAGACTTTAGTTCTAGAATAATAGAATTCTCCACAATGAGATCAGCAAAAAAAGATCCGACGCATTGGTCTTCATACATGACGTTAATCGGGGTTTGAGACTCGGCCTTAAGTCCGACCTTTTGTAATTCGATTAAAAGGCTTTTTTCATAAACAGACTCTAAGAATCCGTAGCCAAGTTTTCGATAAACCCGATATGCACATCCAATAATCGTCTCGGTAA
>JAUUYK010000170.1 GCA_030588285.1 Kiritimatiellales bacterium | reverse complement strand
ATGTTGCGTTCAGTATGCTTGCATACGGTAGTGGCAATATCAATTTCAGCCGCAAGCAAACCGAACATCATCTACATCAATGCCGATGACCTCGGCGTTATGGATGTTCACTTTATGGGGGGCAAGCATTACCAAACGCCCAACCTCGATAAATTGGCGGCGGAAGGCATGGTCTTTTCAAATGCCTACGCCCCGGCCGCAAATTGCGCACCGAGTCGAGCATGCTGCATGAGCGGGCAATACGGCTCACGTCATGGTGTATTGACAGTAGGCTCGTCATCTAGAGGAAAATCGAATCAACGAAAAATGGTTCCGATAAAAAATACCAAAAAACTTCCGGACGAAAACGTTACTATAGCCGAAGCCCTCAAGGCCGGAGAATACCAAACGATTCATCTGGGAAAATGGCATGAGGGAAATGACCCAACAACGCAAGGTTTTGATGTGAACATTGGAGGGAGCTCAGCTGGAGGCCCCTATGGAGGAGGGTCTTTCTCTCCTT
Organism: Kiritimatiellales bacterium; assembly: GCA_030588285.1. The sequence continues at coordinate 2,893 of JAUUYK010000170.1, read as the reverse complement.
ATGCAGATGCGATGAAGACGTTCAGCGATCAATATCCAGAAGGAACACATCGTTGTGATATTTATGCCGACCAGGCAATCAAATTTATGAAGGCCAATAAAGACACCCCATTTTTCATGTATATGGCCTACTATGCGGTTCATACCAAACGGGAAGTCGTCCCTGGAATGGTCGAAAAATACAACGGCATAGAAGGGTTACATGCGAAGTATGCATCCATGCTCGAGAAGATGGATGAGAGTATCGGAAAAATCATGGCCGGAGTGGATGAGTTGGGACTAAGTGAGAACACACTGGTTCTGTTCACCTCTGATAACGGCGGAATATGTTCCATTTCAAAACAGACCCCATACCGGGCAGGAAAAGGATCATACTTCGACGGTGGCATTCGGGAACCGATGCTCGTCCGTTGGCCGGCGAAAGTGAAAGCGGGAACCACATGTGATGCTCCAGTAATCGGCATCGATTTTTACCCTGCATTTCTGGCCGCTAGTGGGGTTCCAGCACCCACCGAAAAGATTCTTGACGGCGTGAGCCTCATGCCCTTGCTTACCCAAAGTGGCCCCCTTTCTGACCGCGCCTTATACTGGCATTTCCCGATCTACCTTCAACAATATAGCGGAGTTAAAGATGATGCACATGACCCGCTCTTCAGAACCCGTCCGGGTTCTGCAATGCGGCATGGAAAATGGAAGCTTCATGAATACTTTGAAGATGGCCGCTTGGAACTTTACACCCTTGAAATGGATAAGGGAAAACGTAATAACATCGCCGCTGAAATGCCGGAAAAAGTAAAAGAACTTCATGCGAAACTCAAAAGCTGGCGAGCAGCAGTTAAAGCCCCCAACCGAACTAAACCCCAAGTATAATCCGAATGCTAAAAAATAAGCCCTGAAAAAATACTGCTAGATCGATACATTTAAGGAGGAACCTTGCAGGTCCTCCTTTCTTATTCCAGCAGCCAACGACCCCGCTCTTGAGAAAAATGAATATTTTAGTTGGCTAAATATAATAATATTATAATGTTCTCACCTTAAGTCTGGAGACCGCATGATTCAAAACGAAAGAAATATTGCCGCCGAGGTGCTCAAAGCAATGGCCCACCCGATCCGGTTGGGGGTGATTGAGGTGCTCGCCGATGGCGAAAAAACAGTCACCGAACTCTATGAAGAGTTGAATTGCAGTCAATCGATGATGTCGCAACAACTCAAAATTCTATGCCAGCAAAAACTGGTCTCCATCCGAAAGGACGGCACTCAGAAATACTGCAGCCTTTCGAATCGCGACTTTTTGAAGCTGTTTGACTGCATGCATGTGCATCTCCGTAAATTTTTAAACTTTCAAGGCTAAGGCCTGATTTTATTTACCCATACATTAACAATTCATTATATATTAATTCTCAAATAAAGAGGTGCTGATTGAAAACACAAAAACTACTCATTATTGGCGGCGTGGCAGGCGGAGCAAGTTCAGCAGCACGGGCGCGGCGACTCGACGAAAATGCAGAAATCATTCTCTTTGAACGCGGCCCCGACATCTCTTTTGCCAACTGCGGCCTGCCCTACCACATTGGCGGCACGATTCCGGACCGAGAAAGCCTCCTGGTCACAACACCAGAAATTATGCAGCAAAAGTATAATTTTGAGGTCCGCACGCAAACGGAAATCATCTCGATTGACCGCGAAAAGAAAACCGTGGTCGCCAAAAACCTCCGGACAGGCGAAGAGTACACCGAAGCCTACGATGCGCTAATTCTTAGCCCCGGAGCGGCACCGATCCGCCCGCCAATTCCCGGCATCGACAACCCCTATGTCCTGACCCTGCGCAACCTCCAAGACATGGACAAAATTATCAAACAACTCGACGGCAAAAAAAGCGCGGCCGTGATTGGCGGTGGCTTTATCGGCCTAGAAGTGGCCGAAGCCCTGCGCGAGATTAACATCCAAACCTCGCTAATCGAACTCGCGCCACAAGTCATGGGTCCGGCCGACCCCGAAATGGCCACCCCACTTCATCAAGAACTGCGCCTATTCGGCGTTGATCTTCGGCTAAAAACATCCGTAACCGAATTTAAAGAAAGCGCCGATGGCGTAACGCTGATCCTCAGCGACGGAACGAGCCTGACGGTAGATGTCACGATTCTTGCCATTGGTGTAAAACCCGAAAATAAACTTGCGATTGAGGCCGGACTGGAAATCGGAACCACCGGCGGAATTAAAACCGATGCACACATGAAAACCTCCGACGACAGCATCTATGCCGTCGGCGACGCCGTGGAAATCATCGACTACGTGACGCGGCAAGCCGCCCTCATCCCACTGGCCGGACCAGCCAACCGCCAAGGTCGCATTGCGGCCGATAATATTTTCGGGCGGGATAGTGTTTATAAAGACACGCAAGGCACCTCCATCTGCAAAGTCTTCAATATGTCCATCGGATTGACCGGCCTTAGCGAAAAAATGGCCCAACGCACCGACACCCCATACGAAAAAATCTATGAGCATCCGGCCAACCACGCCGGCTACTACCCCGGCTCATGCCCCGTCAGCTTCAAACTGCTCTTCAATCCAGAGACCGGGAACGTACTGGGAGCCCAGGCAGTTGGCGCCGATGGAGTAGACAAACGGATCGACGTGATTGCTGTAGCCATCCGTGCCGGCCTTACCGTGGAAGATCTCTCCGAACTCGAACTCTCCTACGCCCCACCTTTTGGCTCAGCCAAAGACATCGTCAACTATGCTGGCTTTGTTGCCAACAACGTCTTCTCAGGCGACTGCGCCATCCTCCATGCCGATGAAGCGCTCAACCTCTCCGACAACCAAAAACTAATCGATGTTCGCGACGAAGAAGAAACGGCCTTAGGCACCATTCGAGGCGCAAAAAACATTCCCCT
>JAUUYK010000122.1 GCA_030588285.1 Kiritimatiellales bacterium | reverse complement strand
CTCTCATTCGATGCAACCGAAGGAAAAATGTTTAAGCCGCTGGCGTATACCGTCATGCTTGCGTTAGCGGGTTCCATTGTCTTTGCGCTGGCCATCGGCCCCGTTCTGGCCAGCTTTCTGTTGACCGAAAAACCCTACAAGGAATCGGCGTTCTTTCGCGGATTATTGGCGGGCTATCGCCGAATACTGACCGCCGCACTCAACGCCAAAATCGTAGTTTTTATAGTTATTGCGGTGCTGATTGTTCTGGCGGGAACCACCCTCCGAAAGCTCGGTACGGAATTTATTCCGGTGCTCGACGAAGGTGCCATCACGATTGATATCGGCATGACCCCCTCCATCGCACTTGAAGCTGCCGAAAAAACAATTGGGCAATTGACCACCGAAATCATGAAGGTGGAAGGCGTACGCGAAGCCGTGGCCATGATTGGTCGCCCCGAGGCGGGGAGCCATCCACACCCCGTCAACTTTTCCATGATCCATATTGAGCTCGATTCGAAAAAGGAAAAAGCCCGGGTCGTGGACGAACTTCGTCTCCGCCTCGAAGCCTTCCCCGGCGTGCAGGTTAACTTTTCCCAGCCCATTCAGCACTTGTTCGACGAAATGCTCTCGGGCGTTCGAGCGCAACTGGCCATCAAAATCTATGGTGAAGATCTCGATGTAATACGGGGGGTCGCGGAGGAGATGCGCGGTGCGCTCTCGGGGATCGATGGGCTTGTCGACCTCTCCGTGGAACAGAGTTTTGGTCAGCCTCAGCTCAAGGTGTTGCTCGATCACGAAGCCCTGGCCCGTTATGGCGTTCCAGGCGATACCGTTCTCGAACAGGTCGAAATGGCCATTGGTGGCGCGGTGGTCGGCACGCTCTATAAAAATACCCGCCGCTATGGCATCCACGTGCGCCTCGCTCCGGAGTTTCGTTCCACTCCAGATCAACTCCGCGAATTATTGATCCGATCCCATGACGGAGCTTTGCTCCGGCTCGATCAGCTCGCCTCCATCGAGCAGGCCGAAGGGCCGTTGCAGATTAACCGCGAAAAAAATCAGCGGCGGTGGATTGTTCAAGGCAATATTAAGGATCGCGCGCTCAGCGAAGTCTTGACCGAAATTCAAGCCGTCGTAGACGAAAAAGTCGAACTGCCCAAAGGCGTATTTATCGAATACGGCGGTCAGTTCGAGCAGCAGCGTCGCGCCATGAAGCGGTTATCGGTCATTGTTCCCATGGTGATTATTTCCATCTTTATATTGCTTTGGATTGCCTTCCACTCCATGCGCCACGCGGCCATGATCCTGATCAATGTGCCGTTGGCTTTGATTGGTGGCGTATTTGGATTGTGGGCAACGGGGCAATATCTCTCGGTTCCGGCCTCCATCGGCTTCATCGCGCTTTTTGGTATTGCGATGCAGGACGCCATGGTGTTATTGACGGATTTCAACGACCTGCGGCGCGATGGACAAAGCGTTCGTGATGCCGTGATCAATGGGGGCCTCATTCGTTTTCGTCCCGTCATTATGACCACGCTCACCACGCTGTTTGGCCTCATTCCGCTGTTGATTTCACAGGGATCTGGTGCCGAGGTACAGCGTCCGCTGGCCGCCGTAGTTGTATTCGGATTGGCCACCTCAACCTTCCTCACGCTCTTTGTGCTACCCTCCATCTATGAATGGGTCGAAACCCGACTTGAAAAATAGATCTCCTCGCCAAGAAGAGTCGTAAAAAGTGTAAATCCAGATTGCCACCCGGCAATCTGGATTTACTTTTAATCGGGAAAAGACTTTTGTTGGGGTTTTTATTTAACTAGGCTGTTAAAAGTTTCCTTCCGTTCAGAAATCAGGAAGGCGAAGCGATGTTCATCGCTCTTAAAGGAGAAGGTTATGAAGAGGGTTTATGTTGCATGTTTAATCGGGTGCTTAATTGGAACATCCTTTGGAGTGGAAGAATTGGTGGTATTGGAAGCATCGAAAGATACCTATGGACGTCGTAACAAACGGAACAATAATAACGGGGCGAACCAGCAACTTTTAGTGGCTTCATTTCCCAGCATGCGCGCCCTCATTTCTTTTGACCTGTCGGGCATAACCAACGAAATTGTCAGTGCCGAGTTTCGTTTCCGCCAGGAGAAGACTTCGCCTAAAAAAATAAACTTGGTTATTGCTCCAATGGTACACACTAAATCGAATGCATTGTGGACGGAAGGAGTCGGTAATCTTGGAATTAAAGGAAGCATTGCTCAGCTGGGAGAATCCACTTATGGCTATAGTGCCTTCCGGACTATGCCCTGGGAATCGGCGAGTGGAGATCTGCTTTCGGGATTCGATAATTCATCGTTATGGCTCAAACCGATCGCAACGATTAATGGAGTTAATTGGACGTCAGAAACGTGGACCGAAGCTCCAATCAAGAATGTGAACGTTCTGGAAAACATACGCGCTTCGGAAGTTAAGACCGTTACTTTTGGGGTTTGGGGCACGAGCGGGTATGGCTATTACTATATCAGTTCAAAAGAATCTGCTTGGGCGCCGGAACTGCATCTTACCGTAAAGAAAGAGGCCGAATAGATTTTCTCTGTGTGAACCGCGCGAATTTTATATCAGCTATAAGGAGGGAAGTATAATGGGACTACTATACGTAAAAGAAACCAAAAACTCTGTTGATGCCATGGAGGAACGCCTGCGAGTGGCGGCCAAAAAGCATGATTTTAGTATTTTGAATGTGACCGACCTTCGGGCCAAATTCCGCTCCAATGATCTCGATTTTACCCCGGCCTGTTTGGTTTTTGACATCTGTAATCCGCACCGAGCTAAAGCCGTGCTGGATAATATGATGGCTATTTCGACGGCCTTGCCCTGCCGGATTTCGGTCTATGAAGAAGGCGATAAAATAAAAGTGGCCACGTTGCGGGCGAGTAAGGTGCTGGGCATGTTCGGCGCGGATGGAATCGACTCCATCGCGGAGGATGTGGAAGACGACCTAATTGCCATCATCAATGAAGCCGTGATCGAAAAATAGATGGCGTTGTGTGAGTCGCCATTCAAGTGGCGGTTTTGTAGAAAATCATAGAGTCGGATTTTGTGCAGCCGCCGGCGCAGGCGGATTTGCAGGGGAGTTCCACCTTTTCAAGCTTCCCTTTTCGTTCGAGCATTTCGAGCATGGGGTGCAGGGCGCTGGAGTCGATTTTTAGCGCAAAACTAATCTCCTGAACGGAGAGTGCTCCGCGTTCGGTAAGCAAGTTGACGATTGAATTAAACATTCGTTAGGACGACGCGGATGGCGGATTTAATTTGTTCCCCGCAATCCGCAGGCCAATGTAAAACGTTATAATAATCGCAAGGCAAAGGCTCAGCCAACCGGCGGAGGCCGATGGATTGACGGTGAAAATGGCGAGCTGGAAATACATCGTGGAGACGACCCACGCGAGTACGGTGAGATAGCTAACGGAGAAGATCATCCAACGCATTCCAATTTCGCGAGCAATGGCGGCGAGCGCGGCAACACACGGGGCGTAGATGAGAATAAAGAGCAGATAGGCGAAGGCGGCTTTTGAACCGTGTTCGCCGAAACGGTCCACCATCGTGGAATAGGATGAGGCATCGGCTTCTTCCACTTTCACGAGTGCATCGGATAAACCAAGCGGATCTTTCAGGCCATCGAAGAAGCCTTCAAATCCGGCCGGAATCGCGGAAAAGGCATCGATGATGCCTTGCCAGAAATTAAACTTGGGATCGGATTCTTCGGAAAGAACTGCCCGGTCCTGCGCTTCAAGCTGGCTATAGATTGAATCGAGGGTCCCAACAACCGCTTCTTTGGCGAAGATGCCGGTGAAAAGGCCGACGGTGGCGGGCCAATTTTCGTCCTGAATTCCCATGGGGCGGAAGATGGGCGTTACGGCGCGGCTCATGGCGCTGAGTACTGAATCTTGGGAGTCGTTATTCCCAAACGAACCATCGGTGCCGAGCGAGTTTAGGAACCCGAGGATGGCAACAATGAGCAAAATCACTTTTCCGGCTTGGATGAGAAAGGAGCTTAGCCGATGCCAGGTGTGATACATCACGCCACTGAGGGTGGGCAGGTGATAGGGCGGAAGTTCCATCACAAAACTGGTTACCTCGCCCCGCAATAGGGTTTTCTTAAAAAGTAGGCCGGTCATCACGGCAAGCGCAATGCCGATCATATAAATTCCAAAAATAACGATGCCGCCTCGCTGCGGAAAAAAGGCCGCGGCAAAGAGGGTGTAGACCGGCAGCCGTGCGCCACACGACATGAACGGATTCATGAGAATGGCCAGAATACGATCGCTCCGACTTTCGAGCGTGCGGGTGGCCATAATCCCGGGCACATTACACCCGAAACCAACGAGCATGGGAATAAAGGCTTTTCCGGGCAAACCAATGGTGCGCAGAAAGTGATCCATCACAAAGGCCGCGCGGGACATATAGCCGGAATCTTCCAGAAACGAGAGACAGAGGAAGATGAAGAAGAT
>JAUUYK010000095.1 GCA_030588285.1 Kiritimatiellales bacterium | reverse complement strand
TCAGCGGAGTTGAAATGCCACCCATCGTTTCAATACCGAGCGTCAGCGGAGTCACGTCGAGCAGCAACACATCCTTCACTTCACCCTTAAGTACGCCCCCCTGAATGGAAGCACCAATGGAAACCACTTCATCCGGATTCACACCCTTATGCGGTTCCTGGCCAAAGATTTCCTTCACGGAATCCTGTACTTTCGGCATACGGGTGGAACCCCCCACGAGAATGACTTCGTTGATTTCTGAGGCACTCAACCCCGAATCCTTCAAACAAATCTTAACCGGTTCAATCGCCTTCGTGATCAGATCATCGCAGAGCTCTTCCAGCTTAGCGCGGGTCAGCGTAACGGTTAAATGCTTCGGTCCAGATGCATCAGCCGTGATGAAAGGCAGGTTAATTTCGGTCGACTGCGAACTCGAGAGTTCACACTTCGCTTTTTCACCCGCTTCTTTCAAACGCTGCAACACCATGGGATCAGCAGAAAGATCAACCCCCTGCTCCGCCTTAAACTCACTCACGAGCCAGTTGATAATCTTCTGGTCAAAGTCGTCGCCGCCCAAATGGCCATCGCCGCTGGTTGCAGTCACTTCGAAAACGCCATCGCCGATATCCAGAATCGATACATCGAACGTGCCGCCACCGAGGTCATAAATCGCAATTTTTTCTTCCGATTTTTTATCGAGGCCATAAGCCAAGGAGGCGGCTGTTGGCTCGTTGATAATCCGGAGCACTTCCAGACCGGCAATTTTGCCGGCATCCTTCGTGGCTTGGCGCTGGCTCTCGTTGAAATAGGCCGGAACCGTGACCACTGCCTGCGATACCGTTTCGCCCAAATACGCTTCCGCATCGGCTTTAAGCTTCTGCAGAATCATCGCCGAAATTTCGGGGGGCGAATACACCTTATCGTCGATCTGGACGTGCGCATCGCCATTTTTAGCCTTCACCACTTTATAAGGCACCAAATCGGTTTCGTGTTCCACTTCGCTAAATTTACGACCCATGAAACGTTTAATTGAAAAGACCGTGTGTTCGGGGTTGGTTACCGCCTGACGCTTGGCCGCAGTTCCGACCAAACGCTCGCCGCTCTTCGTGAATGCCACGATCGATGGAGTGGTCCGTCCGCCTTCCGCGTTCGGGATTACGGTTGGCTCGCCACCTTCCATGACGGCCATGCATGAATTTGTGGTACCAAGATCGATACCCAATACTTTAGATCCTGCTGTGCTCATATTATTTCTCCTGAGGTTATAAATGGTGTCATTAGCAACGAAGCCCCTTTAGCACCGAGTGTGCCAGCAGGGTTATTCCGTACCGAGCATCACGAATTTGCCTGCAAACAAAGGGGGAAATACCCAATCATAAAAATAACCCCTCCAAACGCAGCCGCCTTAAAGTGCGCCAAAACCATTCATTCTGGCACACCGAGTGGCACAACTGGGCCAGAGTGACACACTAGACCCCGACCGATTTCGCTGAAAATAAACCGCCCTACTTAAAGCCACCCCAACTAACGACTCATAAAAATTGTTATTTACCGATCATTGGCTACGATACCGGTCGATTATTCACCCAATGAGTTCATAAAACACAACACAAGGGAAAGACATCTTATGACCCCCACACTCGTAATCATGGCTGCCGGAATGGGCAGCCGCTACGGCGGACTCAAACAAATGGACCCCGTCGGTCCCAACGGCGAAACCCTACTCGAATATTCCATTCACGACGCTATCGCGGCCGGCTTTGGAAAAGTGGTCTTCGTGATCCGCTCCGATTTCGAAACCGAATTCAAGGAACAAGTCGGCAGCAAATTCATCGATAAAATTGAAGTCGATTATGCCTACCAATCCCTAGAAGACCTGCCCGAAGGCTTCAGCCTCCCCGAAGGCCGCACCAAACCATGGGGCACTGGACAGGCCGTGCTCGCGTGCAAAGGCATTGTCAACGAACCCTTTGCCGTGCAGAATGCCGACGACTTCTATGGCGCAGAAGCCTATCAAACCATTGCTGCTGAATTTTCAAAAATGGCCGAAGGCGACAGCTGTATGGTGGGCTATCTGATCCGTAACACGCTGTCCCCGAACGGGTATGTTTCGCGCGGAATCTGCGGCACCACCGAGGGTTTTCTTTCGAGCATTATCGAACGCACCCATATCGAAACCAACGCCGCCGGAACCATCCAATTTATTGAGAACAACACCGCCACCGATATGGACGGAAGCGAAATTTGTTCCATGAACTTCTGGGGATTCAGCCCGCTATTTTTCCAGACGTTGGAAGAAAAATTCATCGCCTTTCTCCAGGAAAAAGGAGAGGAGCTAAAATCCGAGTGGTACATTCCCGAAATTGTCGACGACATGATCACCCGCGGTCAAACTCGCGTCACGGTGCTCAGTTCCGAAGGCCAATGGTTTGGCGTCACCTATCCCGAAGACAAACCCACCGTGGTTGCAGCACTTCAAGCCATGCACGATGCCGAGGAATATCCTCCTGTGCTCTGGGAAAAGAGGTGATTTTTTAAGGGAAAAACTCCTCCTATTCCATGGACTTCAGCCCTGCAAACAGGGCTGAAGGCTACGTAAGACTCGCTCTACAGACCTACTTCGAGCAACCACAACCGGTCGGTGCGTTCTCGGCCAATTCACGAATGGTCTTGAACGGGAAGAAACCGGTGTTATGCCCATCGGACCAATCCACCATGATCGCATAGTTTCCGATGATGCCTACCTTTTCTGCATGGATATCCATGGGAATGGTTTTAGGATCGAGCAACGGTGCACGGGTCATTTCATCCACACACAATGCACAGGCACACGCCCGACGCAGCGCGGCATTAGAAACCGTCGTCGTTTCGCCATCGCCCCAATTGAGGGTGATGGTTTTGGCATTGAACTCAACCTCCGGTTGGTCCACTTTTTCGAGCATTTTTTTGCCGAGCGCGCGAATAATAATATCGGTTGTATCGTTGGCAATTTTTCCTTCCACCAACCCCTCGATTGAACCGCTTAGCGTTCCCGTGATGGGCAATTCCACCAGCGTTTCGAGGCCGAAACGTTCCTCGAGGGTTTTGGCGCCAGCTTCGCCAAAGATGTAGTGCTTTTTATCGCACCCATCGCAGATAAAGTAGGCCATATTTTCGATGACCCCGAGAACCGGCACATTCACCTTGTCGAACATCATAATGCCTTTGCGCACGTCCGTCAGCGAAAGCTGATGGGGCGTGGTTACAATAACCGAGGCATCAATCTGAATGGCTTGAGAAATCGTGAGCTGAATATCGCCGGTGCCCGGCGGGAGATCAAGAATCAGGTAATCCAGCTCCCCCCATGCAACGCCGTGCAGCAATTGGGTCATATATTGCGAAACCATGGGGCCCCGCATCACCGCGGGTCCGTCGCCCATCAAAAATCCGAACGACATTAATTTAACCCCGTCCACTTCATTCGGGATAAACTGATTATCGGCCGTTGCGCGAACGCCGCTTTCGTGCAGGTTAAAAAGGGTTGGAATCGACGGGCCGTAGATATCGGCATCAAGCAAGCCCACTTTCACGCCACGCGCTCCGAGGGTTTTGGCCAGCAGGGCCGCCACGGTAGATTTCCCCACCCCGCCTTTGCACGAGCTAACCGCTAAAATGTATTTCACTTTTTTGAGACCGCTTTTTTCCACGGTAATTTCACGTTCTTCGCGTTTCTGCGCGGTCATGGTGGGCACCACCGTTTCAACCCCCGGAAGGGCGCCGACGAGATCAATGGCTTGTTGCTCAAATACGGGACTGAGCGGACAGGCGGGCGTGGTGAGTTCAATGACAAAAGTGACGGTTCCTCCGTCGATTTTCATCTCTTGAATAAATCCGAGCGATACAATATCGCGCTGAAAATCGGGATCAATAATTTTGCTAAGTTCGGCGAGTACCTGTTGTTCTGTAACCATTGTATTTTTCCTTAAATTAAACCTAAAGCGAGCAGTGCAGCGGTAGACATTTTTTCCCGCGTCCACGGCGGATCAAAAACGAGTTCGATATCCACATCAGAAACCCCATCGGTTTCCTGAATTGCATTTTGAATATTGGCCGGAATACGCTCGGCCTCCGGGCAATTTGGCGCCGTGAGGGTGATGCGGACATACACTTTATTATCCTCATCGATATCGAGATTATAGATCAATCCGAGGTCATAAACATTCACCGGAAGTTCCGGATCAAATACCATGCGCAACGAACGAACGACGTTTAAAAATAGCTCTTTATTCTCTTCTTCGAGCGGCTTGCGCTCCTTCTTTTTTATTCCAAACATAATTGTCCTTATTCCGTTGAAACGTCGTTTTGCAGTTTACTCAAAGCGGCTTCGAACGTATGCCAAGCGAGCGTGGCACACTTCACGCGCACGGGGAATTCTTTCACGCCGGTGAGCACCTTTAGTTTGCCCAGCGGAACGTCGTTGGGATAGTCCTCATCCTCGGTCAGAGCGTGGTGAAAGCTATCGAAAAGAGTCCGGGCTTCTGCTTCGGTTTTTCCCTTGAGGGCTAGGGTCATCATAGAGGCCGAAGACGTACAAATGGCACAGCCGGTGCCATCGAACGAAACATCTTCAACAATCCCGTCGGTCAGTTTTAGATAGATGTCAATCTGATCGCCGCACAAGGGGTTGGCCCCGTGGGCAAACCCATCGGGTTCCTCTATTTTACGAAAATTTCGGGGGGATCTATTATGGTCAAGAATGACCTCTTGATAGAGTTCGCGCAGGTTATCCATTATGAAAATAGTCCTATGGTTTTGACGATGGCCGCAACCAAAACGTCGATTTCTTCAAAAGTATTATACATCGCAAACGAAGCGCGGGCCGTGGCAGGGACGCCGAAACGATCCATCACCGGTTGCGCGCAATGATGCCCCGCCCGTACCGCAACCCCTTCGCAGTCGAGCATGGTTCCAATGTCGTGCGGATGAACCGCATCCAGCACAAAAGAGATCAGTCCGGCCTTTTGATCGGCCTCGCCAATAATCCGCACCCCGTCGATTTCCCGGAGTTTGGAGGTGGCGTATACCAGCAAGCCATGTTCGTGGGCGGCAATGGCGCCGAGCCCGATTTTCTGCACATATTTAATCGCCGCGCCCAGCCCTACCACGCCGGCAATATTGGGCGTTCCGGCCTCAAATTTATAGGGCAGTGCGTTGTATTCTGTCTTCTCGAAACTAACCGAGAGAATCATGTCGCCGCCGCCTTGAT
>JAUUYK010000168.1 GCA_030588285.1 Kiritimatiellales bacterium | reverse complement strand
TCATCCATGATCTGTTTAAAATGCGGAAGTTTTTCGGTTAACTCAATCGGCATCCATCCCTCGATACTAGAACTCCCCCAATAGGTATTTATGATTGCAATTGGAACCTTGAGAGATTGATACAAATAACTTGCAAAACCGCCTCCAACCGCGCTGCTGGAATTCTTTTGTTCCCATGTGCCTCCGCTCTCCTCCTGGGGAGTAAATGCAATTTTTCCAGGGATCGTAAAAGACCGAATCGGAAACGAGGATGTCTCATTAATCAATGCTTTGATTTCTGGAACTCTACCCCATCCCAACTGCATATTGGATTGTCCGCAACAGATCCACACTTCCCCGACCAAAACATCCTTGAAGGTAATTTTATTTTTTCCAGAAACAATTAATTTAGTGCCTTTAGCAGAAGCGTCCAGGGGGTCGAGCTTGACCATCCACTTGCCATTTTCATCTGTTTTACAGGTTTTACTCTGCCCTGCAAATTTGACCGTTACTTTTTCTCCCACCTCGGCTCTTCCCCAGACGGGAACCAGCATTTCACGTTGCAACACCATGTGGTCGGCAAACATATCTGGCAGATTAACATCCGCACAAACCGTATTTCCAACAACAAAAACCGCCGTGCAAACTGCAAAACCAATTTTCTTAACAATCACTCTCATTTTCCATTCTCCTTTTATTCAAAAAATAATTAGCCGCGATCATGAGATAGTACCTCCTGCGAAGGATTGATTTTATCGGCGATTGCGACGGCGTTGATTTTTCCCGTTTCTCTTTTTTCGGGGGCGCTCAGGATGCTGCTCTTTTTCCAACAGCTCCCGTTCACGCAATCGTCGCAGTCGTTCTTGGTTTTCTTTGGCGGCATATTCCACTTCATTCAGCACGCCTTTCACATCGGCTTTTTTAGTCGATTCCTTAAAGCGGCCGGTGAGTTGGATGTCGGGAGTGAGCGTTCCCGCTTCGTAGTGCGCCCAGATTTCCTTGGCATGCTTACTTTTGAGCAGCTCAGGAGAAAAACGACCGTAATATGCCGTCATATTATTGACATCGCGGACGAGCATGGCGCGGGCATTATTATTGCCCGCCGCGTTGACCGCCTGCGGCAGATCAATAATGACGGGGCCGATTTCGTCCTGCAAGACATTGAATTCGGACAAGTCGCCGTGCACGATCCCAGCACATAGCATTTTAACGACTTGTGTCATCACCGTTGCATGGTCTTTCTGGGCCTGTTCGGCCGTCATGCTAATATCGTTTAATCGGGGCGCCACGCCGCCGTCGGCATTGGCAATGAGTTCCATCAATAAAACACCATCGAAGCACCCGTAGGGTTTGGGGACGCGGACACCGGCTTGCGCTAATAGAAAAAGCGCATCAGCTTCGGCATTTTGCCAGATCTCTTCCTGTTCCTGTTTCCCAAACTTAGACCCCCGGGCCATGGCCCGTCCGCGGCGGCTGTTGCGCACGTGGCGGCCTTCTCGGTATTGAACGGCTTTTTTAAAGCTGCGTTTTGACGCGTCTTTATAGACCTTGGCACAGCGAATTTCGGAGCCACAACGAACCAGAAAGATCGTTGCTTCTTTGCCACTCATCAGCTGCCGGCAAACCTCATCCACCAAACCATCGGCGATCAATTCTTTGAGTTGTTTGGGAATTTTCACAGAGGACATATACCTTACAGAAAATTAAATGGAATGAGAAATCGCCAGCCAACCATTAAAATGGGCGATGGGATTTGGCATTGCTGCGCATTCGCTTCTGCTTCACAGCGGGAGGCTTTTCGAGAAAAAGGCTATACCACGCATCGCCAAATGCGACGTTGGAGAAATTTTTAATGCGGTCGTTAGAGAGCATTTCCCAGTTGCGATTGATCGCTTCATGAAACATTTTATCTTTTGCCTTGGTCAGCAATTCCAGGGCTTCATCAAGCTTATTTTCTTTGACGTAGATCCACGACATAACACCATAGAGCAGTGCGCCGTTATCATTCCGAAACCAGAGAATATGTCGTTTAAACGTTTTTTCTACCGCGCTTATATCGTTGCATTTAAACTGTCGCGCCATCTTCATGGCCACCAACATGGGGTCCGACAAAAAGGGACTGGCCAGCCAGCCCTTCGCGAGAATCTCATCAACTTGGTCAAACTCCTTTAGCTGATAAAGAAACTGGAGGCGCATCGTTGAAAGTTGCTTGTTCATCAGCATATTCCACGGTTTAAAGACTTCCAGTTTTTGGGTCAACTCCAGGGCCGTTCGGAATAGCTTCTGCTGATCTTGTTCGATCTGTCGTTGTATAAAGCTGATATTGCCCCCGGGCTTGCTCTGAAACTGAGTCACCTTATGGTTAATCTGTTTCTGGCCCACGGTCATCATCTCCTGAAGTTCCGTGTTAATCACTTTGCTTTTTTTCCGAACGATCAGGGTAATTAAAATTTGGGATGCGATGAAGCCCAGAATCCCATACGCAACCACGCCGCTTTTGATTTCGGAAGCCATGCACGCGCCGCTGATTCCCAGTGCAATAATGAAAGAAATAATGAGTGAAAGCATTCTATTGTAGTCCTCTGTAGTTAATATGTCGGTGTATAAAAGAGGCATCGACGACCTGAGTACAGCGGTTTCATCAAAAAACATTAGACCGAGTTTGGTTTTGGCGGAGACTTTCGCCCAAAGATAAGGCGTTTTTTCGGGTGTTTTCGCCCCTCTTTACAGCCCCAAAAACTGGATAGCCAGGCCGGAGGCGCAGACGGCTGCTCCGGCGAGAGCGTGGCTGTAGCGTTCGATGGAGCCAAACCTGACGGCATGAATGCCCCACGCGGAAACCAGCACAACCGAGAGCATAGTTCCAATGGTCGTGATTGCAAAAATTCCGGCAACAAACAGCATCCCGAGCCAGCTGTGTTCGGCAGCGGGATACATAATGAGCGGGATCAGTGGCTCGCAGGGCCCCAAGACAAAGATGGTGAAGAGGACCCACGGGGTGATGGTCCCGCTGTGGTGATTATGCGGTCGATTTTTAACCGCACGGTGCAGCCCCCAAACGCAGTAGGTGAAGCCAAAAATAATGAGCGCCTGGGCCGCGAGGTTTCCGCGCCAAGCTTCGAGCAGTTCGATTTTACCGATGGCCAAACCCAGAGCCACTCCGATTAAACCAAAAATAATGGAGCCGAGCACATGGCCAAGCCCGCAGAGGAAGGTAATCCATAATGTTTTAGGCACCGACCAATTCCGCGCCTTACTCATCACAATAAAGGGGAGATAATGATCGGGCCCCAGCAGGGTGTGGACAACCCCGATTAGGGCGGCGCTTCCGGCTTAAATTGAAATCGCTTCATTCCTCGTTCAAACAGTTTGACCGTCTCTAATCTAAAAAGTCCACGGCATATTTCACTATGCGTTATCGCCCAAATCGAC
>JAUUYK010000105.1 GCA_030588285.1 Kiritimatiellales bacterium | reverse complement strand
TGATGGCTATAGCGCCTACGGAGCCTATAAGAAACGTCACCCAGAAGCACAGATCGAGTTCGCCGCATGCTGGGCGCACGCCCGTCGTAAGTTCTATGAAGCCCGCAATGAAGAGCGTTATTACAAATCACCCTCAATCTCTTTTTCAGCTATCTTTGGCAGTTTAATCTGCAAATGAAGATCGCGCGTCTGATTAGGCTCCACGAATCCAGGTGCCGCCATTAGCAAGTCCTGCGCTTTCTGATTCATCGGAAAGGCAATAACCTCACGAATATTCGGCTCATTAGCCAACAGCATGATAATCCGGTCAACGCCCGGAGCAATCCCCGCATGCGGTGGTGCTCCATATTGGAATGCACGATGTAACGCTGGGAATTTAGCCGCAACCACCGCTTCGTCATAGCCCGCAATATTAAAGGCCTTAATCATCAACTCAGGGCTATGGTTCCGCACCGCGCCGGAAGAGAGTTCGGTGCCGTTGCAAACAATGTCATATTGATAAGCAAGAATATCGAGCGGATCTTTTTCGTCGATATCCTTCATCCCCCCCTGTGGCATGGAGAACGGATTATGCGAGAATTCCACCTTTCCTTCGTCATCAAGTTCATACATTGGAAAATCGACAATCCAGCAGAATTTAAAGACATCGGAATCAATAAGATCCAGGCGTTTTCCCAACTCATCGCGAACCGCGGCACCAATTTCGGTGGCCATTTTAAGTTGGTCAGCAATAAAGAACATCACGTCGCCATCACCAACGCCGCCCAATTCTTTGAGCTGATTCATGGTCTCTTCTGAGAGGAACTTGGCAATTGGACTCTGCACCTCACCGTCGATCCAACGGAGATAGCCGAGGCCCTTCGCGCCAACGGACTGCGCAAACTTAATCATATCATCAAAAAACTTGCGCGATTTTTCAGCACAGCCCTTTGCGGCAATCGTTTTAACAACACCGCCCGAAGCAACTACACCGGCAAAAGCCTTGAAATCGCAATTCCGGAATAGTTCGGAGGCATCCTTAATCACGAGCGGGTTACGTAAATCGGGTTTATCGGAACCGTATTTTTCCATTGCCTCTTTATACGGCAGACGCTTAAACGGAATGTCATCGATCTTTTTATCTGAGAATTCGGTAAAGATTTTATGAAGCACTTTTTCATTCACTTCAAAAACATCTTCTTGCGTGGCAAAAGCCATTTCCATATCAAGCTGATAAAACTCACCGGGTGAACGGTCGGCACGAGCATCTTCATCCCGAAAACACGGGGCAATTTGAAAATACCGATCAAACCCCGAGGTCATAAGCAATTGTTTAAACTGCTGCGGAGCCTGCGGCAATGCATAGAATTTACCGGGGTGAATGCGACTCGGAACCAGATAATCGCGCGCGCCTTCCGGCGAACTGCTGGTTAGAATCGGCGTCTGGATTTCCATAAATCCTTCGTCCGTCATCAACTCACGCATGCGTGAAATAACCTTGGAGCGCAGCATAATATTGTTATGCAAGCTTTCGCGACGCAGGTCGAGGAAGCGATATTCCAGACGAAGCGCTTCGTTACATTCTTCATCTTTAGCCACCTGGAACGGCAAAACCTTAGCTTCGCCTAGCGTTTCCATTTCCTGTGCAACCACTTCAATGTCGCCCGTTCCCAATCTCGGATTAATCGCGTCAGGAATTCGATCAACAACTTTACCCGTGAAACAGATTGTGGATTCAACACGCCAGTGCTCGACCCCTTTATAGAAAGGTTGCAAGGGATCAATCACCACTTGGGTCAATCCGTAGTGATCGCGTAAGTCGATGAAAACAATGCCGCCATGGTCCCGGACACTGTGAACCCATCCGGAAATCTTAACAATCTGATGAACGTTTTCTTTTCTTAGTTCGCCGCAGGTATGCGTTCTGTATCGATGCATAATACTTCTCCTCATAAAATCTATATGTTTATTACGTACTACACAGCACGTATGACTTCGTCCAGACTCTTCGTTTCCTGAGAGCCTTCTTTCATGTCTTTAATAACAACGGTTCCACTCGCGAGTTCGTCTTCGCCTCGGATAATAACTTTTTCAACCCCTATTCGATTCGCTTTTCGCATCTGGGCCTTCATGCTTTTGACCTCAAAATCCATACCACAACGAATGCCCTTCGAACGAAGTTCACTCGCCAGCTTCATATTTTCGATCAGCGCATCTTTACCTAATGAAATCAGCCAAATTCCGCGGGGGGGTATAAATTGTTCCGCCGTAATTCCTCCGGCTTCGAGCGAAGTAATCACCCGCTCCATGCCCAGGGCAAACCCCACTCCGGGAACCCCTTTTTTTCCTAACGCAATTTCATAGCGTCCACCGCCAGCAATCGCATTTTGAGCGCCCAGGGCTCCATGCGTAATTTCCCAGACCGTATGAACATAATAGTCGAGGCCACGCACCAGCTTAGGATCAACATCAACTTCGACCCCCATGGTTTCTAACATTTGTATTACCTGATCAAGATAGGTTCGCGACTCTTCGCTCATAAATTCAATTGGCGAGGGAATCTGATCAACAATTGCACCGCAATTTTCATTTTTACAATCGATCACCCGCAGTACATTTTCATCGATCCGACGCTGGCAATCGGGGCATAGCTCATTGAGATGTGGTTGTAGCGCCGCCCGTAAACCATCGGAAACCGGCTGGCGGTCAGCCCGAGTGCCACGCGTGCTAATCTTAATCTTAGATCCGGTCAATCCCCATGCTTCGAGTAAATTTTTCTGCAACGCAATACACTCGGCATCGGCCAAAGGATTCGGCACACCAGTCGCCTCAACACCAATCTGATGAAACTGACGTTTACGCCCCGCCTGAGGGCGTTCGCATCGAAACATCGGAGCCATGTAAAATACGCGCGCATTAAGCCCTTCTTCCCCCTGCCCCGCCAAATGACGAATCGTTCCTGCAGTGCCCTCCGGACGGAGTGCTAGCTCGCGGCCGCCCCGATCCTCAAAGGCATACATTTCTTTCTGTACCACATCGGTGGTGTCCCCGATCGAACGCTTAAAAACCTGTAATTTTTCAAGCGAAGGGGTCCGCAGTTCTTCAAATCCATAGCTATTAAAAATAGCGCGGGCTTTTTCTTCGATCATACGCCAAATATAAATTTCCGGAGCGGAAATATCAGACATGCCTTGAAGGGGTTGAAATTCGCTGGAAGCCATAAAACTTTCTCAATAGGGGTTAAACTAAAGTAGATATTACTCGCCGGAAACGCCGGTAATGCGTTCGCGCATAATTTTTCCGGGCTTAAATTTCACAACCTTACGTGCTGGAATAGTGACCACATTTTCGGGTTTATTTGGATTGCGACCAATACGCTGTTTACGTTCTCGAACTTCAAAAACACCAAAGTTACGGAATTCAACCGTATCATCCTTTTCGAGCGCTTCAACAATGTAGTCGAGGCTCTTCTGAATAACCGCATATACATCCTGCTGAATAAGACCAGTTTCATCTGCAATGCGCATTACTAAATCACGTTTCGTCATTTTCGTATCTCCTTGATTTTTAGACGTTTCAATAAAAAGCGAACCCGTTTCTGAAAAATTGAACCACGGATAATATTCAGAGGGCATAAACGGTCAAGCTAATCCGGTCATAATTGATGAATTAGGATGGTTTTATCAGGAATTCCGAATATGAACGGCCAGAAAGGCCAAGAAGGAAAAAAAACAAAAAACAGCTAAACTTTTATTGAAGAGGTAAAAATGGTCCTTCGGATCGAGCGTAATCACCTGCTGCCCCGCTTCAACCACGGAATGCGTGTTGATCTGAATCTCTTTAATCGCTCCTTTGACAGGGGAAAGCAACTCAGAAGAATCAATCGCCACCCTCAGGGTGGTCACACCAGCCAATGCCTCATCCATCGCAACTTGAGCAGCAATCAAACGCGCTTGAACTTCGGGACTTTTAGCCTCGCGTTCCATCTTCGTAAAAAGGGTCTTTTTTTCAGTATAGGTCGCCTTCGCTTCATCATATTCCAACAGCATCCGATCTGTACGAAAGTTTGCAAGCACTCGGTCTTTACCAACCACATCACCGACCTTTACAAAAATATTTTCGATTGAACCCGAAGTCTCGAAGGAGACCTGAACCTCCTGCGGATGTTTTTTCAATACTTTTTCAGAAGGAAACCAAGCATCTTTAATCGCCCAAAGACCTACAAAAAAGAAGATAATAGCCAGTACGAGAAAATCCTTTGCTCCCTTTACATTATATTTTCTTTTAACCGGCATACCAAATAGCTCCCTCATAAAATCCAAAAGACCTAAAGTGACAAACAGCATTCCAGTTGTCCACCATCAAAACAAGGAACCCACCAGCACAACTAATCCGCGCTCCAACCCCGAACCGTTGAATCCATAGGATTTGCACCAAAATTCAATTTTCATCCCCCCCGTGGAATATGCTAGTTTCCACGTTCGTTTTTTGAAGGAGTTAACCTGTGTATCTAAAAACCCTTGAAATTATTGGATTCAAGAGCTTTGCAAACAAAACAAAATTTGAGTTTAAGCCAGGAATGACGGCAATTGTCGGTCCGAACGGATGCGGCAAAAGTAATGTTTCAGATGCCGTCCGCTGGGTACTCGGCGAGCAACGCGCCCGCGCATTGCGCGGCGCCAAGATGGAAGACATTATTTTCAGTGGAACCGATTCCTCCAAACCGCTCGGCATGGCCGAAGTCAGCATTACTCTATCCGAATGCTCCGAAGCCCTCGGGATCGAATTCAGCGAAGTTTGCATCACCCGGCGCGTTTTTCGCTCTGGCGAAAGTGGTTATTTTATCAACCGAAAAGCTTGCCGTCTAAAAGATATTCACCGACTTTTCATGGACACCGGCGTCGGCACAGACTCCTATTCCGTACT
>JAUUYK010000019.1 GCA_030588285.1 Kiritimatiellales bacterium | reverse complement strand
GAGATGTTGGTAGCGCTGCAAAATGTCGAAATTCTGGAATCGCATTTGGAGAAGTCAAAAACAAAGCAATAACGCGCATTATTGGACATAAAGAGAATTTAGATATTTGGATCACAGGTACGACGAGCTCGATATCGGGATCATCACGCAAGGCGGCGCGCAGGGCATTAGAAAAACTTTTGGTATGTACATAGACTTCTCGTTGATTAACTAAACACCCTAATGAACGATGTTTAAATTCGACCGGATCTTCGACGGTGATTAAGTGCTGACGGCGCGTGCGATTGATTAAGTCAACCATCGCGGCAAGTGTGGTGGACTTTCCACTACCGGTTGGACCGGTAACAATGACGAGACCTTTGTTCAGAAAACAGAATGAACGTACACCATCGGGGATATTCAGCTCTTCAAAGGAGGGGATTTTCGAGGGAATCTGACGCATTACGGACCCAATACCTTCATGATCCTTAAAAATATTAACCCGAAAGCGGGCTAGTCCGGGGAGTTCGTAGGCAAAATCTGTGTCCCATACATCTTCAAATTCTTGAATATTCCGCTCAGGACAAAACTCATAGAGTAGATCCTTTAGTTCGGCGTCGGTCAGTTTTTCAGTTTTGCGATCGAAATGCATTTCACCATCCACGCGATAGCAGGGGTGGTGATTCGTGGATAAATGAATATCACTGGCGCCCTTTTTTAGCATAATTTCAAGATACTGATCAATTTTTTTCATAAATAGCCCCTAAAACAAGAATAATATAAAGACTAGCAATATTAATGCCACTCCGCTCCCCTCTGAAACAAATAGTTTAAATTAGTACATTACCCAACCTTTCCCTGAATGATTCGACTCAGTTCGCGCCAATCAACAGGCTTAGCTAAAAAGGCAGAATGGCCAAGCTTACTCAGGTCTTCACCTTCCATTTTCTCCATATATCCGCTGCATAAAATGGTGGGGATATCCTGTCGGAGATCCAGCACCTGTTTAATCAGCTCATGCCCATTCATTTTCGGCATGCTGTAATCCGTAACCAGCACATCAAATCCAGCGGGGTTTTGCTTGAAGGTTTCAAGCGCCTCGCGGCCATTCGTTCCGACACTCACAGTATACCCGAATGATTCCAAGATTTCCCGCCCCATGGAGAGAACGGTTTTGCCATCATCAACAAAAAGAATTCGGCCATAAATTTCTTGCTCGAATGAATTCTTTTTTTGTTTCCCGCAACAGGAATAATGAATCAGTATAGGAAAGTAGATGGTGAATGTTGTACCTTTCCCCACTTCGCTTTCGACATTAATTATGCCGCGATGTTTTCGGACAATTCCATGAACAATCGACAACCCGAAACCGGTACCTTCATCTTTTTTCTTGGTGCTGTAATACGGTTCAAATATACGTTCAAGCACTTCCGGTGGCATACCGCATCCTGTATCACAAACAGTAATACATGCGTAACTTCCGGGATCAAGCTCCACCATTTGATCGTTGGACTTACGATCATTTATTTCCACTTGCCTGAGCGAAACTGATAATGCTCCCGAACCTTCTTTGCCTAACGCATGCACCGCATTTGCACAGAGGTTCACCATAACTTGCTCAAGTTGCGTGGTGTCGCCCAGGATCGAACCACAATTTTGACCAATTTCTTTTTTAACCACAATGCTCTTATTCATTGTGGTCTGCACCATATCAAGCGAGTCATCAATAATATACTGGAGTTGCAACGGATGAAACTTCTGCTCCTCCTGCCGACTGAAGGTCAGGATTTGTCGAACCAGCCTCGTTGCCCGATCCCCCGCCTTCACCACTTCCTTGAGATAGCTATACGTATCACTTTCTTTCTCAACAGAATCCATGCAGAGCGAAACATATCCCAAAATGGCCGTGAGAATATTATTAAAGTCGTGTGAAATCCCTCCAGCAAGCTCCCCGATGGCATTCATCTTTTGCTGCTGCCGAAAATGTTTTTCAATCGCCATTTCCTTTGTAATATCCCGACTAATAGAAACGTAGTTAATTACTTCACCAGCATCACACCGGATCGGGTAAATAATAAC
Source organism: Kiritimatiellales bacterium (assembly GCA_030588285.1). Next base: position 8,216 of record JAUUYK010000019.1, on the reverse strand, counting down.
TTCTTCAACATAAAGACTTCCGTCTTTCTTCCGGTTAGTAAGCTCTCCTTCCCAGGTCTTTCCGGAGGATATCGTTTTCCATAGGTTTTTAAAAAATAGAGCATCGTGAACATCGCTCCGCAACAGCTTTGGACTATGCCCCAACATCTCTTTGGATAAATAGCCCGTAGTCGCTTCAAAAGCGGCATTCACATAGAGAATACTTCCATCGATACTGGTAATCATAATCGACTCCGTGGACTGTTCAACAGCCACGGCCAACTGCTTCATCTCCTGCTCCATTTCGATGCGCTTCGTTAAATCTCGGCTAATACCAATCATCCCGGTCGACCCTGCGGCCGATTCTGAATAGGGAATTTTCACGGTACTATGATAAACCTGATTCCCTTCAGAAGCCGTCACCCACCCCTCCGTTTCAAGCAGTTCGCCATTTGCCAGCACCCGCAAATCTTCCTGATGAGCTTTCTGGGCTTGATCGGCGGGCAACACCTCGGATGTGGCTCGAGAAGGAATCTGATCGGGGTTGGTTCCAACAAAACGTGCGTAGGCCGCATTGCAACCCAGATAAGACCCATGGCTGTCCTTCATATAAATTGGATCAGGAATTGAATCGATCAAGCAGTATAGCAAGGCCTGTTGCTCAACCAATCGACGCCCCACTTGAATACGAGCCAGTAGTTCACCATGATCGAACGGCTTTTTAATAAAATCATCTGCACCCGCAGAAAAGCCCTCAAGAACATCTTCTTTATCCGTTTTTGCAGTAAGGAGAATAACATAGATCGGTATCGTGCTATCGATCTCCCTGATTTTTTTACACAGTTCAATCCCGCTCAACCCGGGCATCATCCAGTCAATCAATGCCAGTTTAGGGGAATCATCTTGCTGGAGGATATCCCATGCCGCATCGCCATTTTCTGCGGTGACAACCTCATACCCCGCTTTTGTCAACGTCTTCTCCAGTAACGTACGAGAGAATGCATTATCCTCGGCAATAAGAATTTTCATCAACAAACCTCCAAACGAAACAACCTCGAACCCGAGGACTTCTTACAAAACGAACTCTATAAATCGGATCATTACAAATAGACAAAAATGGTTCAATTATTTTCCCCGATAAGGACCAAAAAAAAATGCACCGGCAAAATAGTGCCGATACATTTTTATTCCACTTCCAACTCTTAAAGATCGGCCCTACATATGATCCGTATCATCGATCACTTCCTTCACTTCAGGAACCCGCTCTTTCAAAAGGTTTTCAATTCCATTCTTCATCGTCATTCGGGCGCCGGGACACCCTTTGCAACCGCCTTCGAGTTCGATGTAAACCACACCATTTTCCACCTTGGTTACATTTCCACCACCGCCGTGAGACGCCAGTGAGGGACTAATTTCCTTCTCCATCACCACATTAACGGCCTCTAAAATTTCCTGATCTGTCATGATTTATATCCTTTCTGGTTAGCATGAAATTGACTTTACAGTGCTTAATCCCTACTACTTTCCCTCAACTTTAACAAGCATCGGGACGGCTATTTATGATTCAGTACATTTCAAACATTCTAAAAGGGGCCTTGATGGGGGCTGCCAATGTAATTCCGGGGGTATCGGGCGGCACCATGGCGCTACTCACCGGCATCTTCGAGAAACTCATCAACGCCATCAAATCCTTCGATCTACAGGCTCTCAAACTTGGATTCCGCTTTAAATTTAGAGAACTCTTAGAACATGTGGATATTAAATTCCTTTCCGCCATTGGCATTGGAGTCGTGGCTAGCATTTTAACTTTCGCCCGCGTACTAGACTATCTTTTTGAACACCACGCCCTCTACGTCTGGTCCTTCTTTTTTGGACTCATTCTCGCATCCGTCTATTTTGTCGGCAAAACAATCACCAAACGAACCGGCTTCGTCATTGCCTTTTTCATTTTCGGAACCGCGATTGCGGCGAGCATCGCCTTCATGACCCCGGCGGAAGAAAATGCATCCTTCCTCTATCTCATTCTTTGTGGAGCCATCGCCATGTGTAGCATGATACTTCCTGGGCTATCCGGTTCCTATGTCCTGCTGCTCATGGGAAACTACCAACTCGTCATGATCAAAGCCGTCTCAAATTTCGATCTCACCATTCTCGTTCCGGTTGGAATTGGAGCGATGATTGGACTCCTCGCCTTTGCCCGCCTACTTTCTTGGGTCTTTAAAAAATTCCACGATCAAACCCTCGCGCTTTTAACCGGATTCATCTTCGGATCGCTCAGCATTTTATGGCCTTGGAAAGACCCCATTATTCAAGCCTTTCCAAAAGGCGACGAATTAAAAGAAAAAGTGATTGGCTACAACTACACCCTACCGGAAATTAATCTTGAAACCGGCATGGCCCTTGGAATCATGATCGCAGGCATTCTAATCATTATGCTCATTGAAACCGCAGCCAACAAACTTGAGACCCCTTAACGAGTCTCGTACTTGCGTTCACGACGGTTAATAAAAAAATGATGCCCCACCACATGCAATAACCACCATGTGTCGCGAAGCGGCGACACATGGCTTCGTCGATTTTTATTATAAATCGTCGAAATACGAACCGAATCAATGCGTACATGCCGACGTGCGGCATGAACAATAATATCGAATTCAAAAGCAAAGCGCGGCATATTGCTCATGATATAAGGCAGTATATCCGTGCGGTAAAACCGATATCCGCACGGCGGATCGGGCACATAAATCTTCACCAGCCGATTAAGAATCCAGGCCATTACATTATTTGTTTGCTGCCGAATCATCGGCATTCCCACAGTATCAGCCATCCGATTACCAATTAAGATAGGGATATTTGTGCGCTCATAAGCATCCAAAAAAAGGCCAATCTCCGCTGGATTATGATGTCCATCGCCATCCAGCACAATAACCGCATCGCAATTACAGCTGCTTAAAAACTCAAAGCCACGTTTAAGAGAAGCACCCTTCCCTCTATTTCCAGAATTACGCAAAACCGTGGCGCCGGCCTTCTCAGCAAGTTCAGCCGTTTGATCAACAGAACCATCATCAATCACCACCACTTCACACGGGTTTTGCTCCAGCGTAGTGCGGACCACCTTCTCAATATGCTCCGCTTCATTCAGCGCACAGATCACCACTCCAAAACTCTCAATTTTCTTTTTATTGCAGTTGTTTTCCATGGTTAGACATCCGTTAAATTTAAATCATCTTATCGGCGCGATACGAAGAACGGACCAATGGCCCAGAGGCAACCGCATCAAAACCAATGCGATAGGCCGCCTTCTCAAGCTCAACAAACTCAGCCGGCGTAACAAAACGTTTCGTATGAATATGCTCCCGTGTTGGAGCCAGATACTGCCCGATCGTCAGGAGGCGAACGCCGTGGTCATAAATATCCTGCAAACATTCCATCACCTCTTCATTCGTTTCACCACGCCCCATCATAATCCCCGTTTTCACCCGAATACTTTGATCGCCGTATTCAGCCGCCATTTTTAAAACCGAAAGCGACCGTTCATACGTTGCGCCAGAGCGAATGGAACGTTGCAAACGTTTCACCGTTTCCACGTTGTGGTTAAAAACCAACGGACCGGCATCTAACACTTTATAAAGCGACTCCTTCCGCCCCCAAAAATCAGGAGTAAGCACCTCAACCGTTAAATTAGGAACGCGCTCCTTCACCGCCGTAATCGTTTGAGCAAAAATTTCCGCGCCCCCATCCAGCACATCGTCACGCGTGACACTTGTGATCACCACATGCTTCAGGTTCATTTTTTCAACAGCATCGGCCACACGTTGCGGTTCTTCCAAATCAAGGCCGGTCGGTTTTCCCGTGGCAATCGAACAAAACCGACAATCCCGTGTGCAGATATTCCCCAAAATCATCACCGTTGCTGTGCCATGATTCCAACACTCATGCCGGTTCGGGCATTTGGCATCCTCGCACACCGTATGCAGCCCGTTCTTTTTCATCGCATTATGCGTTTCAGAATACGCTTTATCGGTTTGTACTGGGCGGCGAAGCCACTTCGGCAACCGGGTCGATTTATCTTCGGGTATCGTACTCATTAATTTTCTCAACTACGGTTAATTAACCCTTCAGCATATCAATCATCTTCGTCAGCTTCTCGGTCTTTTCGAGCAACTCTTCCTGCCGTTTTTCTTGAACGACCACAACTTCTTTGGGAGCGCGGCTTGTGAAATTTTCGTTAGATAACTTTTTCTTCACATTGGCCAAATGCCCCTTCACATCATACAACTCATACGTCAGTTTATAAATTTCGGCATCCACATCAACCAAACCCTCGATAGACATATAAACCGTACCGAGAGCACACATCCCGCTCGGCATAGCCACTACTGGCGAGAAACTGACAACCACCTCAATACATTGCGCTTTCAGAGCCGCCATGAACGAAGCCGTCTCGTCGTTAATCTGCTGTGCATAGACTTCATTTGCAGGGCGCACACAGAACTTCGCTTCCTTCTTATTGGCCAGATTATATTCTGCACGAAGGATACGACCCACTCGAAGTAGATCATGCTTGCCATCCACATATTTAACAACCGCCGGATCCATCCCCGAAATAACCGCCTTCTCCGGCCACGGAGCCACCATAATACTTTCACTTTCATGGTTATAGCCCATGCCATGCCAGAGTTCTTCGGTCTGGAACGGCAGGAACGGATGCAGCAAACGGAGTGCAGTAGAGAACGCAAAATGCATCACCTGCAACGTATGCTTCTTGGCCTCTGCTGATCCTTTAAAGAGAATTGGCTTCGCATATTCCAGATACCAATCGCAGTAGCTATGCCAGAAAAAATCGTACAGCGTAAGCGTTGCATCGTTGAAACGATACCGTTGTAGCGTGTCGTTTGTTAAAGCAATCGCTTCGTTCAATTTGGCCAACAAATGCTGATCATCGGGGGTGAGATCCGCTTCATTAAAGGCCAGGTCTTTTACATCAAACCCATCCGAATGCATTTCCATAAAGCGCGCCGCATTCCAGATTTTTGTTCCAAAATTTCGACCGATCTCGAATTTTTCATCGTTAATATAAACATCCTGCCCCGTCGCCGTAATCATCAGCAACGAGAAGCGCAGCGCGTCGGAGCTGTACTTTTCAATAATATCAAGTGGGTCGATCGAATTACCGAGACTCTTCGACATCTTACGCCCTTGATCGTCGCGAACCGTGCCGTGGATATAAACCGTATCGAACGGGATATCATCCATAATTTCCAGCCCAGACATCACCATACGAGCCACCCAGAAAAAGATAATCTCATTTCCGGTCACCAGCGTTTTCGACGGATAATAAAACTTTAGATCTTCGCTCGTTTCTGGCCAGCCAAAAACGCTGAACGGCCAAAGCCAAGAAGAGAACCACGTATCAAGCACATCCTCATCCTGCCGCACATTCGACGAGGCACATTTTGGACAAACCGTGTCGGTCGTTCTGGAAGCCCACTCGTGATTGCAATCGTCACAATAGAAAATTGGAATACGATGTCCCCACCAAATCTGACGGGAAATACACCAGTCGCGAATATTTTCCATCCAGCCCATATACGTTTTATTCCAGTGCTCTGGAACAAACTTAATCCGGCCGTCATTCACGGCCTCAATCGCCGGACGCGCCAGCGGTTTCATCTTCACAAACCATTGCGGGGAAAGGCGCGGTTCAACCACCGTATGGCAACGATAGCAATGGCCAATCGCGTGCTGATGCACATCCACCGTTTCAACCAACCCGGCCGCTTTTAAATCTTCCATCAACTGTTTACGACATTCAAAACGATCCAACCCTTCATACGGTCCGGCATTTTCATTCATGATGCCTTGATCCGTCATCACATTGATTTGCGGAAGGTCATGGCGCAGGCCCATTTCATAATCGTTCGGATCGTGTGCCGGCGTAATTTTAACCAAACCCGTTCCAAACTCCGGATCAACATAATCATCGGCAATAATCGGAATTTCCCGATTCGTGATCGGCAGAACAATCATTTCGCCAATTAAATCTTTATACCGTTCATCGCGCGGATTTACCGCAACAGCCGTATCGCCCAGCATCGTTTCTGGACGGGTCGTAGCCACCACAATTCGTTGCTTCTTCCCCTTCACAGCATAGCGCAGATGATACAAGGCCCCTTCCACATCAACATGTTCGCTCTCCTCATCGGAAAGCGCCGTTTCACACCGTGGGCACCAATTGATGATACGGTTGCCCCGATAGATCATGTCCTTTTCGTAAAGGCGGCAGAACATTTCTAGAACGGCCTCATTCAGCCCTTCGTCCATCGTGAAACGTTCCCGTTCCCAATCGCAAGACGCCCCTAGCTTTTTCAACTGCCCCTGAATGGTTCCGCCGTATTCCTCCTTCCACTCCCAGACCCGTTCTAGAAACTTTTCCCGTCCCAGGTCATCGCGCGTTTTTCCCTCTTTTTTAAGGGCGCGTTCCACCACATTTTGGGTGGCAATTCCAGCATGATCCATCCCCGGAACCCACGTCGTATTTTTACCCTGCATCCGGGCAACGCGCGTGAGTACATCTTGAATATTATTATTAAGGGCGTGGCCCATGTGCAAAATACCCGTCACATTCGGCGGTGGAATCACAATGCAAAACGGATCGCCTCCGTCAGCGCTATCGCCATGAAAACGGCCATCTTCCATCCATTTTTGATACCACTTTTCTTCAACAATCTTCGGGTCATACTTTTTTGCCAATTCACTCATAATTTAAATCCAAATTATTTTTGTATTTCGTACTGCGTATTGCTTCAGAGGTGAAAAATACGCCGTACGCAATACGCGTTACGAATCACTTTTCCTCATTCAGGAACAACTTATATTCCACGCCATCGACGAGGGCTTCCCACGAAGCTTCAATAATATTTTCTGAAACGCCGACCGTGCTCCACGAACTTTCGCCGTCGGACGATTCAATCACCACGCGCGTTTTCGCCGCCGTGGCTTCTTCAGGATCGAGGATATTCACCCGGTAATCCGCCAACTGAACGCCATCGATGCTGGGGTAAAAACGGTGCAACGCACGGCGCAATGCCATATTCAGGGCATCGACTGGGCCATCGCCCTCGCCGACCGTGAACGCTTTTTCTCCATTCACATTCAGCTTAACCGTTGCTTCAGAAGTGCACGGATCATCTTTGCTCCGCTTCTCAACAATCACACGAAATCCTTCCAGCTCAAAAAAGCTCTGGTGTTCTTTCAGCACCTTCTTGATTAGCATTTTAAATGAAGCATCGGCCGATTCGTAGACATAGCCGCTCTTCTCCATTTTTTCCAGCGCGTGGAGAATTTCACGAACTTCCGGCGATTTCCGATCGATATTATCCATGCCCATTTCGAGCAGTTTATCCATGACATTACTCGCGCCCGAAAGCTCCGAGATCAGGATACGCCGTTCGTTTCCAACGGAGGCCGGAGTCACATGTTCAAAACTATGCGAAACCTTGCGAACCCCATCTACATGCATTCCAGCCTTATGCGCAAACGCGCTATCGCCAACAAACGCCGCCCGTTTATTCTCGCGCAGATTGGCCTGCTCATTCACAAACTGGGAAACCTGTTTTAGATTTTTCAACTGCTCCGGATCGGCCAGACAAGTCTGGTCTGTTTTCATCAACAGATTGGCCGCAATCGAAATCAGGTTGCAATTTCCGCACCGCTCGCCAAACCCGTTGATTGTGCCTTGCACGTGCACCGCTCCAGCACGAACCGACTCCATTGCATTGGCCACCGCCGTTTCGGAATCGTTATGCGTGTGAATGCCCACCGCTACCTCGAATTTTTCGTGGACCGTTTTTGTGATTCCAAAAACTTCGTGCGATAGACATCCGCCATTGGTATCGCACAGCACCAGCACATCAGCTCCACCCTTTACGGCGGCTTCTAGCGTTTTAAGCGCATAGTCTGGGCTATCTTTATATCCGTCGAAAAAGTGTTCCGCATCGTAGATCACCTCCTTACCATTCTCTTTTAAAAAGCGGCAGGTATCTTCAATCATCGCCAGATTTTCCTCCGGCGTAGTTTTCAGCACGTCCGTCACATGGAGTAACCAGGTTTTGCCGAAGATCGTGCAGACTTCCGTGTCGGCTTCGAGCAAAGCCAGGGTACCTTTATCTTCCGTGGCCTTCACTCCTGCGCGGCGAGTACTGCCAAAAGCGGCAATTTTAGCATGCTTCAGGTTT
>JAUUYK010000135.1 GCA_030588285.1 Kiritimatiellales bacterium | reverse complement strand
CGTCCACCTGAAGCAACACCAGGCCTTCCAGACTCGGTGCCACGCCCTTCACCCCTTCCACCGCTGCCGCTTTTTCTAGCACCGTCGTCGGGGCGTATATAATTCCACCCTGCTGAACAATGCTGATATGCGCATTAAAACCCAAAATCTTATCGCGCCAAACCTCGTCGAATCCCGTCATCACCGACAGCACCACAATCAGCACCGCAACGCCAATCGTCACCCCCAGCATCGAAATCACCGTAACCGTCGAAATAAACGTCCGGCGTGGTTTTAGATACTTAAAGGCCAGAAAAAGGGAAAAGGGCAGTTTCATTTATTCTCCATATAAAATTGGTCGTCGATTTTGTCAAACCCCGCCAATAAAGCAACGTTTTCTAAAGACCGTAATGATTAGTGGCCCGACAGAAAATTATCGCGGGCTACCCGCGCCCGTTCTTTGGCCAAAGCCGGCACGGTTTTGCTCCAGATAATATGACCGCAACGCCTCTCTTTATAGGCCTGCACCCGCGCAATATCAGCAACCAGCCACCCCGCCAACTGGGTCGACGATTCCAGCCGTTCCGAATCAGACTCCCGAATAATCACCGCCCGGCGCGCCACCCAGAGAATCGTCTGCAGCTCATCATCGATAAAGATCTTCTTCACATTTTTACGATAGCGTTTCCAATCGTCTCCAAAAAAAACAATCACCTCATCCACCGCCGCCTTCAGCAGCGGCACCTGTTCCGCATGACAATAAATGGCGATGCCCTGATGGAAAAAATCCGTCAGCTTCCGGGCTCGGGCGCGCTGACGAACAATGCCCACCACAACGGGCGATAAAAAAACATTAACAAGGGAGAGGGAAAGATTCATTTGGGATCTCTTTTTTTTAAAAACAGCAGGCCATGCTCATCAACTTCTGGAACCGTATTCCTCGCCCTTTTCCTGAATATGCAGTGCTTCGACCGCGGAAATTTTATACGGTTCGCCATCGCGATTAATAATCACATTCTGCCCGAGCTTGGCCTTCTTCACCAATTCATCATGAACGGCTCGCTCCATGCATCGGCGAGCATCTTCAGCCATTTTGCTTGTTTTTGAATTATCCATCAATGCACCTCAGAATTTTATCATACTGCACTTCATCAACAACTACTCGCTCTCCGTCTCGCTCTTCAAAAATCAAGATCGGTCTCAAATCGGAATCATCATAACAGACAACCTCATCGCACACGGGGGAAAATATCTTCAAGAAATTAGAGACCGTTCGTTTATAACGCCGCAAAACAGCTTCATCAGGAATAGTATGTCCACCACTCTCAACCCGCTGTTGAACGCGTAACCGCGAAAATTCTGCGGTCGGAATCCAGAGATAAAACAAAATAATCTTCCATCCACCAGAACGAAGTTTATGTACCAACCGCACATACAAACGCCCCGACAAGGTTGTCTTTCCCACCCCATTCGAGCCGGCGATTACATAGCAGGTGGGTTTATGGTCATTGTTCATTACGAGTTCACAATTATCGTAGACGATGCTTCCAGCTTCGTTGCACTAGAGCGGATATTCCCTACGCGCACAACGAAACTGGAAGCATCGTCTACATTGTTACATTAATACACCTTGATCATCACAACAGATGATTTCAGCTCCTCGATCAATTCCAATAGATTTACGCCCTTTGTATTCTCAGATTGAGATTTTGATCCCCTCGATGGATTTCAGAAGCGGAACCAAATAATCTGCCTTAATTGCATAGTTCACGTTTTGTGGCAGATCCCCCGTCATTGCAACCGTGGCCAGCGAATCCATTCCAGATAGCGACCGCAATCCTCCTCGGGTTGGAACCAACCCAAGAACTCCTCAAAAGACTTAGGGTATGGATTTCCGGAGGTTGCCTTCATATTGGGCATACTATATACAGGAGCACTTGGGTCAATCAGCTAGCCACGATATTCTATTCGAAACGTAAGATCACCATATAGATTTCGTATCGCTGAATCGCTAGAAACTGACTTGTTAATTTTCTTCCTCAACATATCCCAATCTGCCTCTAACGCTCGGCGAGGTTTCTTTCCTAAAATTGGGGTGCGATTATGATACTCAGTTAATTCAAGTCCTATTAAATGCTTTGCATCAGCGCACAACAGGAAATCAGGACGCTCCCGATCTTTGTCCTTAATCCGAATCGAATCATCTACCAGTAAACTCAAGAATTCCTTGATATAAAACTGTTCTCGCTCCTTTTGATCGGGTGTTGTCATTTATGAAAAAGTGTCGTTTATTTTAAACCCAGTCTCTGAGAATCCCATCTCCATAATTTTTACAAACTAGACTCGGCTTCTCTTATCGTCTTCTTTAACGACATAAACCTGCTCCCCGGGCTCTAGCGGAAAATCGAATACCTCATCCAGATCCAGCTTTAGTTCGAGAAAAATCGGCGACTTAAACGCATCCCCGATCTGATACAGGCCGACAAAGCGATAGGTTGCTCCGTCCAAAAGAAATACTTCAACTGCCGGTGGAATGGGCGAAACCAACCAAACCTCATTTTACGCCGGCGCGTGCAAACAGTTCCATCTTACGCTTCCGATCGTGGTTTTGCGTGGAGGGCGAAAGAATCTCTATCACCAATGCCGGAGCACCTTCTACATGCGACTCCTTAATCTGAGCCGTATCACACACCACCATCAGGTCTGGTTGCACCACATCTTCGTCCGACAGCTTCCCATCCGCTGGGGCTGCAAATGGCTTGCACGGCTTCCCGTTAAAAAAACTTTTCAACTGAAATCCTAGTTCCATGGCAATGCTCTGGTGCCGCATGCTTGGAGCGGGCGACATATCAAAGATTTCGCCTGCAATAATTTCCCAGCGTTCATCATCCGGAAGCTGTTGATAGTCGCTCCATGTATATCGCTTATTTTTATATGCCGGTTCGCCCATTATTTCATCCTCTGCTTGAGTCTTGAACCTACTCTTCCAATCAGCGGAAGTCACGCCGTCCGTTCTGCTGGGAGCCACCACATAGTGCGGGATTTTTGCGCCCCGCCACATTCAGAACGGTTCGTTAAATATGATCCACCAAATACTGCTTTACGGCCTCAATATCGTTGGCAATGGGATCGCAACGGGTTTCGGCGTTGGCGAGGGCATCGAGGATCGGGTGCTGAACACTTTCGCCGATGGCATCGATTATGGCTTGGGGAAATTTGGCGGGATGCGCGGTGGCCAGGCAAATGGTCGGTGCGGTTTCCGAACGATGCTGTTCGGCAACATAGACTCCAACGGCGGTGTGCGGATCGAGCACGTAGTCGTATTGCTCGTGATATTTTTTAATCGTGGCCATCGTGGCGTCGGTATCCCCGCGCCCCGCCACAAACAGATCATCAACCGTCCCCTTTTCATTTAATTCAACGGAGAGCGTTCCATTTTTCGCAAATCCATCCATCAGAGCAACGAGACGCGCGGAGTCCTGCCCGACTTTATAATAGAGATAGCGCTCAAAATTGCTGGCCACTTGAATATCCATCGAGGGGCTGAGGGTCGGAACGACATCGGCCATACCGTAGGTTCCCGTATTGAAGAAGCGCGAGAGAATGTCATTTTCGTTGGTCGCCAGGATGAGCTTGCTGATCGGCAACCCCATCTGTTGCGCAAAATAACCGGCAAGAATATCGCCAAAGTTTCCGGTCGGCACAGAAAACTGAACCGTGGCCGCGCCGGTTTTTTCCATGGCGCGGAAGGCGGAATAAAAATAGTAGACGGTCTGCGCGAGCACACGGGCCCAGTTGACGGAGTTAACGGTGCCGAGGGCATGCTCTGTTTTGAACGGCAGATCACCAAAAGTGGTTTTCATGATGTTCTGGCAGTCGTCGAAGGTGCCATCGAGTGCCAGGTTAAAAACGTTGGCATCGAGCACGCTGGTCATCTGTTTTTCCTGCAACGGACTCGTGCGTCCGGCGGGATGCATAATAAAGATATTAATGTTCGGTTTTCCGCGTACGCCATGAATCGCCGCACTCCCGGTATCGCCGCTGGTGGCACCCAGAATATTCAAATGGCCGCCGCGTTTTTCTAAAATATAGCCAAATAGATTGCCAAGGAATTGAAGCGCCACATCTTTAAAAGCGAGCGTTGGCCCGTGAAAAAGTTCCAAAATCTGAAAATCGCCGACGTCAATGGAGGGGGCCACTTCGGGATGTTCAAAGGTGGCATAACTGT
>JAUUYK010000159.1 GCA_030588285.1 Kiritimatiellales bacterium | reverse complement strand
ATCCGCACAGGTTCCGCTGTAGCACAACTCATTGGCCCCCATCATTTGAGTTTTAGAAATCTGTTTTCGACTGCATGCGCAGCCGTAGACATGCCCAGCCTTTTCTAGCCGCTGGAGAACCGCGGCATAATCGCCCGAGCAATCGCTTTGGCGATATTCAGAAGGCGTTCCAAAATCGGCGGTAGTCATGCCACGCGTTGGAACAAAGCCCAGCCAATCCATGGTTTCAAGAATCGACGTTTCGTATTCCGGACGGGCCCGTCCACGATCGTGATCCTCGATCCGGGCAATAATTTCTGCGCCCCTGTTTTTTGCGATCCCCCACACATAAAGCATGTGCAACACATGCCCGAGGTGAAGGTGGCCGGTTAAACTGGGCGCAAACCGGGTACTCATTACACCCCTCGAACAGCCGAGATAAAGGCCTCAACCTTTGCGAGGTCTTTTACACCGGGTTCTATTTCAACCCCAGAGCTGACATCCACGCCCCATGGATTCACACGCTTAATCGCATCGGCCACATTTTCGGGGGTTAACCCGCCCGCCAGCAGGATCGGGGTGTCTAACGACTTGACCAGCATGCGAGCCTTATCCCAATCGCACGTTACTCCGGTTCCGCCGATGGTTTTAGCATCGTAGGAATCGAGCAGAAAGCGATCGAACGCAAAACCGGATTCCGAATAATAGAGGTCATCGGGTTTGAGTGCGCTCCAGATTTCTACCCCTTTAAAAAGGTCGCGATCCATCCGCCAATGACTCGGGGTCTGGTGAACCTGCAAGACATCTAGACGGGCATGCTGTGCGGCGTGGACCAACTCAGCCTCGGTCGGACAAACAAAAACACCGACCCGCTTAATGCCTTCGGGGGTTTCCCATTGGCCGACAGCTTTGGGCTCGACGTAGCGCTTGGATTTCGGCCACTGGATAAATCCAATCGCATCGGGTTTTAATGCAGAAATCTGCCCGAGGTCTCCCTCTGAGCAGATTCCACAAATCTTTACAAACTGGTCCATTGGACTTCTTTCAGCGCAGCTTATTCAGCTTCGTCAGTCAGTTCGATTTCGGCAATATCTTCTGCCGTTTCAACCGCGGCTTCCATCGCCATCTCTTTACGAGAAGCACTATCTTGGAAAAGCAGCGGGCTCTGGCCGTCGGCCCATACGATTTCAACACTATCAATTCCGATGAAACCGAAGGCATGGCGAATCTGACGGCTGAGTGCATCGCGGGGATCGTCTTCCATATAAACCGCACCGGAAGCCACAAGCAGCACAACGCTTTTGATTTTGTGCAGTCCTTTAACACCCTCTTCTTTGCTCACCGAAAAAGTAAGGCCGGGGCAAAGGATCTGGTCGAGCCAAGCTTTCATGATGGCCGGAACGCCATAGTTCCACATCGGCATAGTGAGCACGAGAACGTCGGCTGCGTTGAATGCTTCAGCCTGTTTGGCCGCATAGTTCAGGGCCATCTCTTCAACTTTAGACGGTTCGTAGGTGTCGTCGAAAACGGGATACCACGCGCGTTTATATAGCTCATATGAGCAAAATGGTGGTTTTTCGTCGTAGAGATCAACATTGACTAATTCTACATCGGGTCTCTGCTCAATCAACGTACCAAAAAAGGCCGCCGCGAGTTGTTTTGAAATCGATTCTTCGGTCGGCTTCGGATTTGCGCATACGTGTAAAACATTCATTATAAAACTCCTATCTATTCCCTGCTTACAAAAGGTTTCCTAAAATTGAAGAGGCGGTTATATCCTAAAAGTGAAGCGGGATACAAACAATATCCCTGAAAAGCAGATTCCATCTCAACGACACAAAAAACAAAGAAAACCAGCACCTCTTATGCTGGTTTTCAAGGGTCCTGCATGAACACTAATTTTACGGCGCGGCAATTTCGTCGAAAAATCCGAGGTAATCCTCTTTTCGTTCGCTTCCCCGCAGCGCAATGGCCGAGCGCGGATGCTCGTTATAATGCCCCGTGATCATATACGGAATGCTGTAGCCCCAATCGAGTTCCTGGCTCAGGGGGAACATCGTATTTTGTACAAAATCAAGAATTGGACGCAGGTCGAATTTTGGATTTTTCAGGAAGCCCACCATTAACTCAGTCGGGCAGTTTCCTGCCCCACGCCCCATTCCCATCATGGTGGTATCGAGCAGTTTCACGCCATTAATGGCCGCATGAATGGTATTGGCATAGGCCAACTGCTGATTGTTATGCGCATGAATACCGAGCGTTTTCCCAGTGGTTTTATAGCGGGTAATCAGATCGTCGATCTGTTCATAATAAAGCGAACCAAAGCTATCCACGACATAAAGATAATCCACTTCATCAATACCCGAGATCACTTCGAGGCCATTATCGAGCTCGTAGTCTGGAACCGTTGAAACCGCCATTAAATTTAAGGCCACTTCATAGCCCTTATCTTTGGCATCTTTCACCAATTCCATGGCGGCCGGGAGCTGATGAATATACGTGGCCACCCGAATCATATCCAACACACTGTCTTTACAGGGCAGAATATCATCGAGATTGGTTCGGCCAATATCGGCCATCGCGCACAGTTTTAGCTTAGAATCGTTATCCCCAACTTCGCGACGCAAGTCCTCCTCGCTCGAAAACTTCCACGGTCCATTATCATTGCCCGTAAACAATTTGCGGTCGGCCTTATATCCAACCTCCATATAGTCGATTCCGCCGGCCACGCACGTATCGTAGGCCTTCTTGAAAAACCCCGCGTCAAATTGATGGGCATTAATCAGTCCGCCATCGCGCACCGTGCAATCTATAATTTTTAGGTCAGGATCAAACGACACCCAGCCTGCACTCTTATCCGTCTTACCACTCATTATATCCCCTCCCTTTTTTATTATTCGTAGCCTGAAAAGGTATCACACCCGCTCGGCTAACCGGAATATTTTACCCCTTTTATTTGCACCCCGGAAATAGGTCCCACCTCCTTATCCTGCGCAGAAATAGCCACGCAAAGGCCCGCGCCCAGAAGGGCTTACAGCAAAACCTAACCCCGAGATCTTACTCCGCACCAAGAATGGCCGCCACATTTTCGGCCGCCTTTTTGGTGCCCAAAAGCGCGCGAACCTCGGCGTACCCTGCCAGCATAGCCTTACGCTCCGGCGTGTCGGTCATCAGCTTAGCCGTTTCAATCGCCAGCCTTTCCGGCGTGGCATCCTGCTGAATGAGCTCCGGACAAATCGTGCGGTCGGCCACAATATTCACGAGGCCAATATGCGATATCTTAATCACGCTTCGGGCGAACCAATAGGTAAACCGGCTCGTTTTATAAACCAAAATATGCGGCGTTTCCAGCAAGGCGGTTTCGAGCGTGGCCGTGCCAGACGTCACCATCGCCGCCTCCGCCTGCCGCATGAGCTCGCGCGCATTCCCACAAATAATATTCAGCCGAGTGGGCCGCACGACCGCTTTGGAAACATACTCCTTCACGACCTTTTCAATCCGCGCATTCGGGGTTGCAATCATGAACGATACCTCGGAAAACGACGCTTCCAGTTTTT